>NZ_JBEXKC010000008.1:0-151645 GCF_040609475.1 Streptomyces sp. NPDC004667
CCCGCCGCCCGGCCCGGCCGGGGCCATGCCGTGCGCCTCGGGCGCGGGCACGTACCCCATGGCGGGCGCGGCCGCGGGCGGGGCGGCGAAGGCACCGGCGGGGGGCCCGCTGCGCTCCAGCCGGTCCAGCCGGGCCTGGAAGGAGCGCTCGTCGTCGAAGGCGGCCGGGAGCAGCACCCGGGCGCAGATCAGCTCCAGCTGCAGCCGGGGCGAGGTCGCCCCGCGCATCTCGGTGAGCCCGGCGTTGACCAGGTCGGCGGCGCGCGAAAGCTCGGCGGCGCCGAAGACGGAGGCCTGGGCCTGCATCCGCTCCACGACATCGGCGGGGGCGTCGATGAGCCCCTTCTCGCCGGCGTCGGGCACGGCGGCCAGGATCACCAGGTCGCGCAGCCGTTCCAGCAGGTCGGCGACGAAGCGGCGCGGGTCGTTGCCGCCCTCCACCACGCGGTCGACGGCCTCGAAGGCGGCGGCCCCGTCCCCGGCGGCGAAGGCGTCGATGACGGAGTCGAGGAGCGAGCCCTCGGTGTAGCCGAGCAGGGAGGTCGCCATGGTGTACGTCACACCCTCGTCGGCGGCGCCGGCCAGCAGCTGGTCCATGACGGACATGGAGTCACGCACCGACCCGGCCCCGGCCCGCACGACGAGCGGCAGCACGCCGTCCTCGACCTTGGCGCCCTCACGGCCGCAGACCTCGCCCAGGTAGTCGCGCAGGGTGCCGGGCGGGACCAGCCGGAAGGGGTAGTGGTGCGTACGCGAGCGGATGGTCCCGATGACCTTCTCGGGCTCCGTGGTGGCGAAGATGAACTTGAGGTGCTCCGGCGGCTCCTCGACCACCTTCAGCAGGGCGTTGAAGCCCGCCGAGGTGACCATGTGGGCCTCGTCGATGATGTAGATCTTGTACCGGCTGGACGCGGGCCCGAAGAAGGCCTTCTCGCGCAGGTCACGGGCGTCGTCCACACCACCGTGCGAGGCGGCGTCGATCTCGATGACGTCGATCGATCCCGGGCCGTTGCGCGCCAGGTCGCGGCAGGACTGGCACTCGCCGCACGGATCCGGGGTGGGACCCTGCTCACAGTTCAGGCAGCGGGCGAGGATGCGCGCGCTGGTCGTCTTTCCACAGCCGCGCGGCCCGCTGAACAGGTACGCGTGATTGACCCGGTTGTTCCGCAGGGCCTGCATCAGCGGGGCAGTGACATGCTCCTGCCCGATGACCTCGGCGAACGACTCGGGGCGGTAGCGGCGGTACAGCGCAAGGGACGACACGTCTACGAGGTTATCCGGGCCCACCGACATCAGCGGCCCGCCGACGCCCCCGGACCCGCTCCGGAACGCAAAGCGCCCCCCACGCACCCGCCAGAGCCCACTTACCCTTGCTGCCTTCCGGCCCTGGGGGAGTTGGGTGAGATAGCGCCACGTGAGGGGCTGGGCCCCACCCTAGCGGATCCCGGGCCCCGGAATCGACCCGCCCTCCGACCGATCCACTCCCCGGACCCCGCGCCGATCCCCTCCGCGATCCCAAGATCGGATCGTGTTCGCGAGCACCCCTCAACGTCTTGTATTGTTTGCCCCGGAGGATTCGCCTAGTGGCCTAGGGCGCACGCTTGGAAAGCGTGTTGGGGGCAACCCCTCACGAGTTCGAATCTCGTATCCTCCGCCAGTGCCTCACCGGGCACTTGAAGGCCCCGACCGGGAAACCGGCCGGGGCCTTCTGCGTTCCCTGGCCCCAGAGGCGACGACGGCCGGTGCGGACTTTGGCCCGATGGTGATCCCGCCCGGCGCCACCTCCGGGGCGCCGGGCGGGGGTTCCCCCCATCCACGGCGCGATGGGCGGCGCACCCGAACGAGCCCCGTCGAAGGTCCCGCTAGGCGATGCGGTCCGCGGCCCAGTCGGCCCACTCGCGGCACATGGCGTTGAAGCGGAGGCCGTATTCCAGGGCGATGCGGCCGTGCACCGACAGGGGGTCGTCGCCCCAGTCGATGGAGTCCTCCAGGCGGCGCAGTTCCTCGTGCTCGCGCTCCGCCATCTCCGCGAGCCCGGTGAGGTAGCCCCGGGCCTGTTCCGGGGGGAGGACGTTGAGGAAGAAGACGCGCAGCAGGAGGTCGTTGCGGGTGTTGCGCTGCGGGCGCGGCTCGACGAGCCAGTGGCGCAGTTCCGTCAGGCCCTCGTCGGTGACGGTGTACTCCTTGCGGCCGCGCGGGCCCTCTGCCGAGACGGTGATCAGGCCGTCGGCGGCCAGCTTGGAGAGCTCCGTGTACATCTGGCTCTGGGTGGCCGGCCAGACGTTGGCCAGGGAGGTCTCGAAGCGCTTGAGCAGGTCGTAACCGCTGGCCGGGCGCTCTGACAGGAGTCCGAGGAGGGCGTGTCGAAGGCTCATGCCCCTCACCTTACATTCCATTCTTGACATGTCAGTTCTGGAACGTCTAACTTCGACATGTCAGAACAGGAATGTCAGGCAGACCGGGGGTCCTTTCGATGTCGTACGTCCGCACCTTCCTCCCGTGGATCGTCTTCGCGGTGTTCCCGTCCGGCCAGTGGCAGTGGGGCGCGCTCGCCGCCCTGGTCGCCGCGGTGGCCGTGACCCTCCAGCAGCGCCGGGCCGGGGCCGGCTTCGACGCGCTGATCATCGAGATCGGGTCGGCGGTCTTCTTCGCGGCCCTGGCCGGCGTCGCGTTCGCCGATCCGCACTCCGCGGCGCACGCCTACTCCGCGGCCCTCTCCTCGGCCACCCTGGCCCTGATCGCCGCGGGCTCGCTGCTCGTGGGCAAGCCGTTCACCCTCGGCATCGCCAAGCGCACCACCCCCCGCGAGGTCTGGGGCCTGAAGCCCTTCGTACGGATCAACACCGTGATCACCGGCGTGTGGGCCGCCGCCTTCGCGGTCACGGCCGGCGCGCTCGCGGCCCTGGCCCACGCGGGTCAGGGGCACTCGGCCTCCGCGACGCTGGTCCAGGCCGCCGGGTTCGTCGTCCCGATGCTCTTCACGGTCCGCTACGTCGCCGCCGCCCGGGCCAAGGCGCAGGGCGGTGCCCGATGAGCACCCCCCGCCACCTCTCCGGCAACTACGCCCCGGTCCGGGAGGAACTCACCTCCCACGACCTCACCGTCACCGGACGGCTCCCCGACGCGCTCACCGGCTGGTACCTGCGCAACGGCCCGAACCCGGCCGCCGCCGCCTCCGCCCACTGGTTCTTCGGGGACGGCATGGTCCACGGAGTCCGGCTGGAGGGCGGTCGCGCCGTCTCGTACCGCAACCGCTGGGTGCGCACCGCCACCTTCACCGACGGCGCCCGCCCGTACGACGAGCGGGGCCGCCGCGACCTCACCGCAGGACCGGCCAACACCCACGTCGTACGGCACGCCGGACGCATCCTCGCCCTCGTCGAGACGGCCCTGCCCTACGAGCTCTCCCCCGGCCTGGACACCGTCGGCCCGTACGACTTCGGCGGGAGGCTGACCACCGCGATGACCGCGCACCCCAAGGCCTGCCCCGTCACCGGGGAGCTGCACTTCTTCGGCTACGGGATCACGCAGGCCCCGTACCTCACCTACCACCGGGCCGACGCCTCGGGCGAGTTGACGCTCAGCCGGCCGGTCGATGTGCCCGGCCCGACGATGATGCACGACTTCGCCCTCACCGCCGGGCACGTGGTCTTCATGGACCTGCCCGTGGTCTTCGACCCCGGCCTCCTCGGCAAGGGAATGCCCTACCGCTGGGACGACGGCTACGGGGCGCGGCTGGGACTGCTGCGCCGCGACGACCCGCACGGGCGGGTGCGGTGGTTCGACATCGACCCCTGCTACGTGTTCCACACGCTCAACGCGTACGACGCGCCGGACGGGACGGTCGTCGTGCACGGCATGCGCTACCCCGAGCTGGGGCGGCGCGCGGCGGACGGGTCCGTCGACGAGGACCGGCAGGCCGTGCTGTGGAAGTGGACGGCCGACCCGGCCACCGGGACCGTCCGGGAGGAGCAGTGCGACGACCGCCCCGGCGAGTTCCCCCGGGTGGACGACCGGCTGACCGGGCTGGACGCCGCGTTCGGGCACGTGACCTGCGGGAGCGCCCTGGTCCGTTACGACCTGCGCACCGGGGCCTCGGCCGCCCACGACTTCGGCCCGGGGCGCACGCCGGGCGAGGCCGCGTTCGCCCCGGCCGACGGGGACCCGGCCGGGGGCGGGCCGGGCTGGCTGATGACGTACGTCCACGACGCCCGCACCGACCGCAGCGACCTGGTCGTCCTGGACGCGGACGACCTCGCGGCACCGCCGGTAGCGACCGTCCACCTCCCGGCCCGGGTGCCGCACGGCTTCCACGGCAACTGGCTGGCCGACCCCGAGGACTGAGGACGGGGGGCGGCGGACGGGGGGCTCAGCCCCGGGGGAGGGCCGGGCGCAGGGAGGCCGGGGTGGTGAACAGGTGCGTGTGCAGGCCCTGGGCCCGGGCGGCGCGGAGGTTCTCCTCGCGGTCGTCCACGAAGAGGATCCGGCCGGGTTCGAGGCCGAGGGCGCGCAGGGCCCAGGCGTAGGCCTCCGGTTCGGGTTTGGCGTGGCCGATCCGGCAGGAGAGGGCGCGGACCGCGAAGTGGCCGAGCCAGGGGTGGTGGCGCTCGTAGTGGGCGGCGAGGTCCTCGGGGACGTTCGACAGGAGCGCGATCGTGCGGCCGCTCGCGGCGAGTTCCCCGATCAGGTCCACCATCTCCTCGTCCACGGCGCTCCAGCTCGCGATGTCGGCCTCGATCAGGGCGGCGGTCCGGCGCGCGTCGAAGCGGACGCCGAGGGCCCCGGCGACGGCCCGCCAGTAGTCGGGGCCGGTGAGGTCGCCGCGGTCGTAGGGCGGGCGCAGGGACCAGTACGCGTCCCGGAAGGCCGGGGCGGGCACGCCGGCGCCGGCGACGAGCCGGGCCCACCCCTCGGGGGACTGGTGGCGGGCGATGACGCCGAAGAGGTCGAAGAGCACCGTGTCGGGAGTCGCGGGGGTCGCGGAAGTCGCCGGGTTCACGGGAGTCGCCGGATTCACGGGGGTCACGGGGGTCACGGGGGTCACGGGGTTCACGCCTTCCGTACGGTGACGCCCGCGGCCGTCAGTGCCCCCGTCTCCGCGTCCGGGGCGTCCTCGCCGGTCACGACGGCGTGCAGCCGTGACGCCGGGATGACGTGGGCCAGGGCGGTACGGGAGAGCTTGGCGGGTTCGGCGACGGCGATGACGCGGCGGGACGACGCGATGGCCGCGCGCTTGACGGCGGCGTCGGCCAGGTCGTAGGCGGTCAGGCCGGCGGCGGTGGTCAGCCCGCAGCAGCCGATGATCGCGGTGTCGAAGCGCAGGGCGGCGAGGGAGGCCTCGGTCAGCGGGCCGGTCAGGGAGAGCTCCCCGCGGCGCGGCTGGCCGCCGGGCAGCAGCAGCGTCAACCGCGGGGCGTCCGCGAGGGCGTTGGCGGCGTGCAGGGACAGCGGCATCACCGTGAGGCGGCGGTGGTGCAGGGCGCGCGCCACCTCCAGGCAGGTGGTCCCGCTGTCCACGACGACCGATTCGCCGTCCGCGATCAGCGCGGCGGCCTCGGCAGCGATGCGCCGCTTGACCTCCAGGCCGTCCTGGGCGCGCAGGGCGAAGGGGGGTTCCTCGCCGCGCAGCAGCAGGCTGCGGGCGCCGCCGCGGTAGCGCTCCAGCACGCCTTGTTCGGCCAGGGCCTCCAGGTCGCGCCGGATCGTCATCTCGGAGGCGCCGGTGAGCTCGGCCAGCTCCAGGACGCTGCGGGTGCCGCTCTCGCGCACCGCGTCGGTGATCTGCCTCAGTCGGTCTGCACTCATGTCTCACATTCAACACCCCAGATGTTCGAACAGCAAGATTCCGAACATGAATCATGTTTGTTATGTTCGAATGTATGGAGACTTCCCTGCGGAACGGGCGACGGGCCACCTTCGCCTTCTTCCTCCTCAACGGCTTCCTCATGGGCATGTGGATCGTCCACATCCCCGTCGTGGAACAGCGCACGGGCATCGGCCACGCGGAGCTCGGCCGGCTCCTGCTCCTCCTGGGCGCCGGGGCCTTCCTCGGCATGCGCGTGGCCGGGCCGCTCACCGACCGCCTCGGCGCCCGCACGGTCCTCCCGGCGAGCGCGGCCCTGTGCGGCGCGGCCGTCGTCCTGCCGGGCCTGGCCGGCGGCGCTCCCGCCCTGGGTGCGGCCCTGCTGCTGCTCGGGATCGGCAACGGCACCCTGGACGTGAGCATGAACGCCCACGCCGTAGAGGTGGAGCGCGGCTACGGCAGGCCCCTCATGTCCGCCTTCCACGCCGCGTTCTCCGTCGGCGGGGTGTTCGCCGCGCTGGCGGGCGCCCTGGTGCTCGACCGGGGCTGGAGCCCGGCCGCCGTGCTGGGGGCCACCGCGGCCGGGAGCCTCGTCGTCACGGCGGGCGCCACCCGGCTGCTGCTGCCCCGCACCCCCGCCGACACCCCCTGCGGCCCGGCCGAAACCGACCGGGCCGGCGGCGGCCCGGTCACCGGCGACCGGCTCACCGGCGGCCCGGCCACCGATGCCCCGGTCGCCCGCGGCCCGGTCGCCACGGCCCGCCGCTCCGCGTCCCCGCGCCGCTCCGCGTCCCCGCGCCGCACCGCGTCGCCGCGCCGCACCGCGTCCCCGCGCCGCATCCGGATCCTGGCCGCCCTCGCGTTCCTGCTCATGCTCTGCGAGGGCGTCGCCAACGACTGGAGCACCCCGCACCTGCGCGACGTCCTCGGCGCGCCCGCCGGCACCGCCGCCCTCGCCTACGGGGCCTTCGCCACCGCCATGACCGCCGGACGGATGCTCGCCGACCGGGTGTCGGGGCGCCTCGGTCCGGCGGCCGTCCTGCGCGGCGGCTCGGCCGTCGCCGCGGCGGGCCTGGCCCTGGCCGCGCTCGCCCCGAACGTCCCGGTGGCCCTGGCCGGGTGGGCCGTACTCGGCGCGGGCCTGTCCGGCTGCGTCCCCCAGCTCTTCAGCGCCGCGGGCCACGCCGACCCGGCCGCCGCCGGGGCCAACGTCGCCCGCGTCGCGGGCCTCGGCTACCTCGGGATGCTCGCCGGACCGGCGGTGATCGGCCCGCTGACCCACCTCGTCCCGCTCGGCCCCGCGCTGCTGCTGCCGGTCGCGCTGTGCCTGGTGGTCTGCGCCGCCTCCGGGATCCTGGCCGACGGGCGCCCGTCCCGGACCGCCTGACCGCGGACCGCCGCCGCCGGCGACGACCGGCCCCGCCGCCGGGCGCGGCGACGGCGTACGTCCCGGACCCCTCGGCATGCTGGGCACATGGAAGAACGCGGTTTCCAACGGGCGGGAAAACCGGCCCGGGACTACTCCGGCGCGGTCTACGGCTCGCTCCTCGCCGCCTCGGTCATCGCCACGGCGGGCACGCTCGGCGCCTTTCCCCGGCTCCAGCTCGTGGTCATGCTGCTCACCACCGGCCTGGTCTTCTGGGTGACGCACGTCTACGTGCGCGTCGTGGGCGAACGGCTGGCGCACCAGCCTCTGTCGTGGGAGATGGTCCGCCACGAGGCGCACCGGGAATGGCCGATCGCCGGGGTCTCGATCCCGCCGGCCATCGCCGTGCTGGTGTGCCCGTCCCTGGGGCTCGGGCCCGAGGGCACCGGGTGGATCGCGCTCTGCGTCGCCCTCGCCCAGCAGATCGGCTGGGCGACCGCGGCCCTCGTCAGGGTCGGTGCCACCCGCCGCCTGATCGCCCTGACCACTCTGGTCAACCTCTGCATGGGCCTGGCCCTCGTGGCCGCGAAGGTCCTGGTCAAGCACTGAGGCCGGGACGCCGTACGGCCACTGCTGCGGCTACGGCTACGGCTACGGCTTCTTCGCGCGGGGCTGGGTGGTCGGGATCCGCTGGGTGAAGAACAGGGCGACGACCGCGGCGAAGGCGAGGACGGCGAGGGCGGCGCGCAGGCCGTCGAGCCGGGCGGCGGAGTTCGCGTCGAGGGCGGCCTGGGCCACCTCCGGGCTGGTGCCCGCCTCGTCGAGGGCGGTCTTCAGCTGCGCGTCCGACAGGAAGGGCACGCCGGCGGCGAGTTCGACGCTCGCCCGGGTCTTGACCTCGTCGGGGACCGCCGGGTTCTGCTGGACGCTCGTCAGGAACGAGCCGGTCAGGGCGGCGATCAGGATGGATCCGGCGAGTGCCGTTCCGATCGAGGCGCCGAGGTTGGTCACGGCGTTCTGGACGCCGCCGACCTCCGCGCTCTGTTCGTCCGGCACCGCGGACACGGTGACCGAGCCGAGCTGGGACGCCAGCGCGCCCATGCCGAGCCCGATCAGCAGCAGGGGGATCGTGACGATCTCCGCACCCGCGTCGGCGTCGAGCGCTCCCATCAGCACCACCGCCCCCAGGAGCAGTGCGAGGACCCCGGACCGCACCACCCGTCGCGGCGAGGCATTGGGGAGCAGACGCGGGATCAGGACCGCGGCGGCCATCAGCGTCACCGAGAGCGGCAGGATGCGGACGCCGGTCTGGAGCGCGGACAGGCCGAGGGCCACCGACAGGTAGAGCGGGACGAGGAAGAACACCCCCATCTGCACGAGGTACTGGAAGAAGAACATCGTCAGACCGCCCGTGAGCTGCCGGTTGCGCAGGAGGACCGGGTCCACCAGCGGCTCCTTGCCCCGGTGCACGAGGCGGGCCTCCCAGCGCAGGAAGAGCCACACCAGGAACAGGCCGGTCAGCGTCAGCCACACGACCATCGAGACGCCGATCCAGGTCGGGGCGTCGGGCTTCGGCCGGAACCATCCCCACTCGTCCGAGCGCAGGACGCCGTAGACGAAGATGCCGAGGCCGAGGGCGCAGAGCACGCTGCCGACGAGGTCGAAGCGGGGACGGACGTCGGCCGGGGCGTCCGCGATGCGCCGGGCGAGCACCAGGATGCCGAGCACGATGACGACCTCGCCGGCGAAGACCCAGCGCCAGGAGAAGTACGTCGTGGCGAGGCCGCCGATGAGCGGTCCGACCGCGATCGCCACGGCTCCCGCGGCCGTCACGAGTCCGTAGGCGGCGGCCCGGCGTTCGACGCCGAAGTTGCCGGCCACCAGGGCGACGATCGCGGGCAGGATCAGCGCGGCTCCCACCCCCTCCAGGAACGACCAGCCGATCAGGAGCACGGTGAGGTTCGAGGCCAGGGCCGTCGTCAGGGAGCCGCAGCCGTAGATGACGCAGCCGATCAGGAACGCGCGCTTGCGGCCGATGATCGCGCCGACCTTGCCGCCGGGGATCATGAACATCGCCATCACGAGCGTGTAGGCCGTGATGGCGCCCTGGATCCCGCTCACGGTGGTGCCCACGTCCGCGGCCACCGTCGCGATCGAGACGTTCATGACGGAGCTGTCGAGCGCCATCAGGAACTGTCCCGCCGCGAGCGTGAGCAGGACCACCCGCCCCTTGGCCGTGGTGTCCGGAGTACCCGCCGCGGTTCCCATGGCCGGATCGTCCCAGGGGCCCCGCGGGACGGCTCCCCGACCCGCCGCCGGGTTACGCCGGTTGGCGGTGGGGGAGATCCCCCACCGCCTCCGGGTGCCCGGCCCGTCCTACGGGGCTCAGCGCGCGCCCGCCGCGGCCTCCTCGGCCGTCTCCGCCGGGGCCGGGGCCTGCGCCGGGGCGGCGGCCCCCTTGCGGTCCCGCATCAGGACCAGGGCCAGTCCTGCGGCGGCCAGGACGCCCAGGGCCGCGGCGGCGAAGGTGGCCGACATGGCGGAGGTGAAGGCGGAGCGCGCCGCGTCGGCCAGGGCCGGGTCGGTCAGGGCGGCGGCGACCGAGTGCCGGGCGGCGTCCGGGGCGGAGGCGGGCATCGAGCCGCCGTAGACGCTGGCGAGCAGGGCCCCGAGGACGGCCACGCCGAGGGCGGCGCCGGCCTGCTGGACGGTGTCGTTGAGGGCCGAGCCGACGCCGGCGTGCTCCTCGGGGACGGCGCCCATCAGGGCGGCGGTGGCGGCGGGCATCGCCAGGCCGCCGCCGATGCCCATGACCGTCATGGCGGCGCACAGCGGCCAGAAGCCGTCGCCGGCCTCCAGGGTGGCCAGGAGCCCGAAGCCGGCGGCGATCACGGCGAGGCCGACGGCGGTCATGATCCGGTTGCCGACCTTGTTGCACAGGGTGGCGCCGAGGCCGTTGAAGAGCAGGGTGGCGACGGCGAGCGGGGTGAAGGCGAGGCCGGTCTCGGTGGGGCTGTAGCCGCCGACGAACTGGAGGTACTGGGTCAGGACCAGCATCAGGCCGCCGTTGGCGAAGGTGAGCAGGACCAGGGAGAAGCTGGCGCCGCTGAACATCCGGTTGCGGAAGAGGTCGAGGGGGACCATCGGCGAGTCGGTGCGCAGCTCGTGGACCGCGAAGCCGCCGAGGGCGAGCACCGCGACGGCGGCCCAGACGGTCAGGCCGTCCTGGGGGAAGGCGATGATGGCCCAGATCAGGGCGGTCATCCCGGTGACGGACAGGGCCATGCCGGCGAAGTCGGGCCTGCGCCAGGGGCCCTTGGACTCGGGCATCAGGATCAGCGCGGCGGCGATGGCGAGCAGGGCGATCGGCACGTTCATCAGGAAGACCGCGCCCCACCAGAAGTGGGCGATGAGCACGCCGCCGAGCGCGGGGCCGCCGACCAGGCCGAGGACGGCGACCGCGCCCCAGGCGGAGATGGCCTTGCGGCGCTCCTCCTCGTCGAAGACGGTGATCAGGATCGAGAGGGTGCTCGGCATCACGAGGGCGCCGCCGATGCCCATGACCACGCGTCCGGCGATGAGCTGGGCCGGGGAGTCGGCGTAGGCGGCGAGGAGGGAGGCGATCCCGAAGAGCGCGAGTCCGATCACCATCACCCGGCGGCGGCCGAAGCGGTCGGAGAGGCTGCCCGCGGTGAGGAGGAGTCCGGCGAAGACCAGGATGTAGGACTCGATGATCCACTGGATGGCTTCGGCTCCGGCGCCCAGGTCCTCGGCGATCGGCGGGATCGACACGGTCAGCACCATGTTGTCGACGACCAGTACGAGCGTGCTCAGGCAGAGCACGATCAGGATGAGCCAGCGGCGCGGGTCTCGTGCCGTCCCGCTCGTGGTGATCCCGTCCAGCGCGTCCATGGTGGTCCCTTCCCCTTCTCCCACACTGCTGCGTACACCGTTCGCTCGGTGTCGTGAACACCGTACGCGGATGCGTACAGCGTTCGCAACCCCTTTCGGGGCGCCCGGGCGCGGATAAGCTGCGCGCGTGCCGTCGTACTCGATCGGACAGGCCGCCGGCCTGCTGTGCGTGAGCCCCGAAACCGTGCGCCGCTGGGCCGACGCGGGGCGGCTGCCCGCGCTACGGAGCCCGGACGGGACCCGCGTGGTGGACGGCGCGGCGCTCGCCGCCTTCGCCAAGGAACGGGCCACCGGCCTGCACCCGCTGCCCGAAACGGCCGCCGCCACCTCCGTCCGCAACGCCTTCGCGGGGATCGTCACCGCGGTACGGGTCGACGAGGTGAGCGCGCAGGTGGACATCCAGTCGGGCCCGCACCGGATCGTCTCCGTCGTGACCCGGGAATCGGTCGAACAGCTGGGCATCGCGGTCGGGGTCAGCGTCACCGCCCGCGTGAAGTCCACGGAAGTGCACGTGGACGTCCCCTGAGGGGGCCGGGCCTCCCGGGCCCGGCCCTCCCGGGGGCTAACCGCAGCGCAGGGCCGCGTACAGGTCCAGCTTGTGGTCCAGGCGGGACAGGTCGCGGCCGGTCAGGGCCTCCACCCGCTCGATCCGGTAGTGCACCGTGTTCACGTGCAGGTGGAGGACCTCCGCCGTACGCGCCCACGAGCAGTTGTTGGCCAGGAAGACCTCCAGGGTCTCCCTCAGCATGCCGTCGCCGAGCGGCCCCAGCGTCCGCGCGCCGTAGACGCCGCGCACCTCCGGCGGCACCCCGGCCAGCAGTTCCGTCAGGGTGTCCAGCTGCTCGACGGCCCGTACGGGGCTCTCCGCGCCCGCCGCCGTGAGCGTGAACAGGGCCTGGTTGAGGGAGGCCCGCAGCTGCTCCGGCCCCTCCGCCCGCGCGCCCGCGCCGAGGCGCAGGCCCTCGTCCGGGCCCCCGCACGCCTGGAGCAGCGGCCACACGGCGCGCAGCCCGGCGGTGAGGTCGGTCCCCGCGTCCGGGTCGTCGTAGACGACGGCGGCGCGGTCCCCGACGGCCCACCGGACGCCCTCCAGGTGGCCCAGCGCCTCGGCCAGCGCGTCGCCGGAGGTCGCGGCGAGGACCCGGTAGGGCCCGCCCGCGGGCAGTCCGGCCGCGGTCAGCGCCTCCTCCAGGGCCGCCGGGTCGGCGTCCTGCGCCAGCAGGGAGACCAGCGCCTGCCCGGCGGCCCGCCCGGCGGCGGCGCGGCGGGCGTGCCCGTCGCGGTACTGGGCGAGGACCTCGGCGATCTCGTGGAGCACCCGCGGGGGCGCCGCGTCCGCGTCGGGCAGGTACAGCTGCCAGGCGTCGTACGGGGAGCTCTCGGACTCGACGCGCAGCGACAGCCCGTCCCGCGCGGGGGCCGCCCGCTGCGCGGGGATCACCGGCGCCGAGGGGGTGCGCGCCACGGTGCGACCGCTCGCGGTCAGCACGTAGCAGGGCACCTTGCCCAGGTGGGCGCAGGCCCGGTCGAGGAGTTCGTCGGGGCCGGCCCCGCGCTCCAGGAGCCGGCTCAGCTCGGCGCGCACGTTCTCGGGGAGCGCGAAGGTCCGGGTCGGGCGGCGGCTGAGGTCGCCCCACTGGCGCAGGTAGACGGCCTCGGTGACCGCCCGGAAGCTGGTCCGCGCCGGGACGGCCACCAGCGGCACCCGGTAGGCCCGGCAGGCGGCGACGAGGTCGTCGGGGACCCCTCCGTGGGTCTCCTCACCCGCGAAGAGGGCGGTGGCACCGGCCCCGGCGAGCGCCGAGACGAAACGGTCCACCTTCCTCGGCTCGCCCTCCTGCCACCACACGAGTCCGCTCAGCACCAGCTCCCCGGGGCCCAGGAAACGGCCCGGGTCCTCCAGGTCGGTGGCGGTGACCCCGCTGACCTCGTGGCCGAGAAGGGCCTCCTCACCCCAGAGCAGTGTGAGACCGAGGTTGTCGGACTGAAGCAGGTCGAGGACGTGCATGGCAGGGACTCCTTGCGGTGGGGGTGACCCACATTCGCCAGGTGAATACGAGAAATCTCATCGTAAATGCAAGGGCAGCCCCTGCCTATGGCTCTTGGTTGATTATCCAAGGGGAACCGCTGGAACCTGTCCGGTTTCCGTGTCCGGGACCAGTCGTTTCGTCCCCCGGCCCGTTGCTTCACTGGGGAGGACGCCCGGGACGGAGAGAGGCTGGTGGCGCGAAATGGACCTCAACACGGTGCTCGACGTGCGTGACGCGCGCCGCCGTGAGCCCTGGCGCCCCGGTGACGCGTGGCTCGGCGGGGGCACGTACCTCTTCTCCGAGCCGCAGCCCCACATCCGCCGCCTCGTCGACCTCTCCCGGATGGGCTGGCCGCCCCTGTCCTGGCAGCCAGACGGCTCCCTCGACATCGCCGCCACCTGCACCATCACCGAGCTCTCGCGCTTCGGCCGGTCGCTGTCGATGACCGCCGCGCCGCTGATCGAGCAGTGCTGCCGGGCCTTCCTCGCCAGCTTCAAGATCTGGAACATGGCCACCGTCGGCGGCAACCTCTGCAACGGCCTGCCGGCCGGCCCGATCATCTCCCTGTCGGCGGGCCTCGACGGCACCGTCCTGCTCCAGGGCCAGGACGGCGCCACCCGCCGGCTCGCCGTCACCGACTTCATCCGCGGCGCGGGCGTCAAGGACCTGCGCGACGGCGACCTGCTGCGCTCGGTCCGCATCCCGGCCCGCGCGCTCGGCTGCCGGACGGCCTTCCGGCAGGCCTCCCTCTACGGACTGGGCCGCTCCGGCGCCCTGGTCATCGGTACGGCCGACCCCCAGGACGGCTCCTTCGCCCTGACCGTCTCGGCCGCCACCACCCGCCCCTTCCGCTTCTGGTTCGCCCTGTGGCCGACCGCCGCCGAACTGCGGGCGGCCATCGACGACACCGTCCGCGCCGACGAGTGGTTCGACGACATCCACGGACTGCCCGCCTGGCGGCGGCACATGGCGCTGCGCCTCGCGGAGGAGATCCGCCGCGAACTCACGCTGGAGGGGGCTTCCCGATGAGCTACGGGATCGAGATCAACGAGCAGCGCTTCGAGGAGGAGCCGCGGGCCGGCCAGTGCCTGCGCACCTACCTGCGCGAGCGCGGCTGGTTCGGCGTGAAGAAGGGCTGCGACCAGGGCGACTGCGGGGCCTGCACGGTCCACGTCGACGGCGCGCCCGTGCACAGTTGCCTCTACCCGGCGGTCCGCGCCGAGGGCCGCTCCGTCACCACCGTCGAGGGCCTGGCCAAGCCGGGCGGCGAGCTCCACCCGGCGCAGCGGCAGTTCCTCGACGCCCAGGGCTTCCAGTGCGGCTTCTGCACGGCCGGGTTCCTGATGACCACCGCCGCCCTCCAGGCCGAGGAGGGCACGGCCCACGACGACGGCAAGCTCCAGGACCTCCCGCGCGCCTTCAAGGGCAACATCTGCCGCTGTACGGGCTACCGCGCCATCGAGGACGCGGTGCGCGGGGTCAAGCACACCGAGAGCCCCGAGGCGGGAAAGGCCGTCGGCAAGTCCCTGGGCGCCCCCGCCGGCCCGCTCGTCGTCACCGGCACCGCCCGCTACACCTTCGACGTCGAGGTGCCGGGGCTGCTGCACATGAAGCTGCTGCGCTCCCCGCACCCGCACGCCCGGATCGTCTCCATCGACACCCGTGACGCCCTGGAGGTCCCGGGCGTGCACGCCGTCTTCACCCACCACGACTCCCCCGACCGGCTGTACTCCTCCGCCCGCCACGAGCACCCCACCGAAGACCCCGTGGACACCCGCGTCCTGGACGACGTGGTCCGCTTCGTCGGCCAGCGCGTGGCGGCCGTCGTCGCCGACAGCGAGCAGGCGGCCGAGGAGGGCTGCCGCCGCGTGGTCGTCACGTACGAGCAGCTGCCGTACGTGATCGACCCGGAGGAGGCCATGCTCCCGGGCGCGCCCGTCCTCCATCCCAAGGGTCCCGAATCGGGGATCTTCCGCGCCGAGAACAACGTGTGCGGCGAGGTCCACAACACCCTCGGCGACATGGAGAAGGGGTACGCGGAGG
Organism: Streptomyces sp. NPDC004667; assembly: GCF_040609475.1. Classification (NCBI taxonomy): domain Bacteria; kingdom Bacillati; phylum Actinomycetota; class Actinomycetes; order Kitasatosporales; family Streptomycetaceae; genus Streptomyces; species Streptomyces sp. NPDC004667. The sequence goes on from NZ_JBEXKC010000008.1 coordinate 15,155, forward strand.
CGGCCGTCGTCTACGAGGAGACCTTCCAGACCCAGCGCGTACAGCACGCCAGCCTGGAGACCCACGGCAGCGTCGCGTACTTCGAACCCAAGGAGGAGGGCGACGGCGAGCGCATCACCGTCCGTTCCTCCACCCAGGCGCCGTTCCTCACCCGGCGGGCGCTGTGCGCCCTCTACGACCTGGGCGAGGACGAGGTCCGTGTCGTGGCGGGCCGCGTGGGCGGCGGGTTCGGTGGCAAGCAGGAAATGCTGACCGAGGACATCGTCGTCCTCGCCGCCCTGAAGCTGCGGCGGCCGGTGAAACTCGAATTCACCCGGGCCGAGCAGTTCTACGGTGCCACCACCCGCCACCCCTTCAAGATCACCATCAAGATCGGCGCCAAGGCCGACGGCACCCTCACCGCCCTGCGCATCCGCGTGCTCTCCAACACCGGCGCCTACGGCAACCACGGCCCGGCGGTCATGTTCCACAGCGTCGGCGAGTCCTTCGCCGTCTACAAGGCGCCGAACAAGCAGGTGGAGGCGTACTCCGTCTACACCAACGGCGTACCGGCCGGCGCCTTCCGCGGCTACGGCCTGGGGCAGGTCCTCTTCGCCCTCGAATCGGCGATGGACGAGCTCGCGCTCCGGCTCGGCATGGACCCGCTCGAACTGCGCGAGAAGAACGTCATCGGCGCCGGCGATCACCTGGTGACCCCGATCGGCCACGAGGAGGACCTCTTCATCGCCTCGTACGGGATGAAGCAGTGCATGGACGTCGTCCGCAAGGCCATCGCCGAGGACCGCAGCCACGAGGACGTGCCGGAGGGCTGGCTGACCGGCACGGGCTCGGCCGTCGCGATGATCGCGACCGGTCCGCCCGGCGGACACTTCGCCGACGCCACCGTCAGCCTGCTGCGCGACGGCACGTACGACATCGCGGTGGGCACGGCCGAGTTCGGCAACGGCACCACCACCGTCCACCGGCAGATCACCGCCGGCGCGCTGAACACCACCGTCGACCGGATCACGGTCCGCCAGTCGGACACGGACGTCGTCCGCCACGACACCGGCGCGTTCGGCTCTGCCGGCACGGTGGTGGCGGGCAAGGCCGTGCTGCTGGCGGCCGACTCGCTCGCGGAGCGCCTCAAGACCTTCGCGGCCCGGCACACGGGCGTGGCCCGGCACCTGTGCAGGCTGGAGGCGGAGGCCTTCGACTGCGCGGGCCGGACCGTCACCCTCAAGGAGCTGTACGAGGCCGCGTACGACAAGGGCAAGCTCCACGAGATATCGGCGGAGGGCCACTGGACCGGCTCCCCCCGCTCGGTGGCCTTCAACGCCCAGTGGTTCCGCCTGGCGGTGGACCCCGGCACCGGCGAGATGAGGATCCTGCGCAGCGTGCACGCGGCGGACGCGGGCAAGGTCATGAACCCGATGCAGTGCCGCGGCCAGGTCGAGGGCGGCGTGGCCCAGGCCCTGGGCGCCACCCTCTTCGAGACGGTACGGGTGGACGAGCGCGGGGAGGTCACCACGGCCGCCTTCCGCCGCTACCGCCTCCCGCAGTACGCGGACGTCCCGCGCACGGAGGTCCACTTCATGGAGACCTCGGACTCGATCGGACCGCTCGGCGCCAAGTCCATGTCCGAGAGCCCCTTCAACCCGGTCGCCCCGGCCTTCGCGAACGCCCTGCGGGACGCGACGGGCGTGCGGTTCACCGAGATGCCGGTGACACGCGACGTGGTCTGGCAGGGCATCGCCCGGAAGTTGCAAGGTGAATCCCACAAATGACACCCAGCTGCGGCTCGGAGGTACCCCTGAACCTCGCAGATGAGGTTCCGGTGAGACACGAGTCGGGCATGTCATATCCATGGCCACACTCCTGCTGCACGGCGACCTCGACCATCCGGCGACCCTGAGCGTCCCCGACCTGCGGGCCTGGCCGCAGCACCGGGCGGAGGTCACGTTCGACTGTGCGACCAACGGCCCGCAGCACCACGTCTTCGAGGGAGCGCTGCTGCGGGACGTGATCTCGGGCGCGGGCCCCGTCTTCGACGCCCGGCGCCGCAAGGACCGCAGCCGCTACCTCCTCGCCGTCAGCGGCGGCGACGGCCACCACACCGTCCTGTCCTGGGCGGAGCTGGACGACGACTTCTGCGGCAGCCCCGTCCTGCTGGCCACCCGCCTCGACGGCGCGGAGCTCGACGGGCCGGGCAGCCAGCTGGTGGTCCCCTCCGACCGCTGCGGCGCCCGCTACGTCAGCGCCGTCACCCACGTCTGGTTCGGCACCCTGAGCGTCCCGGCGCTCGTGGGGGTCTGAGCCCCGGCGCCCCGGCTCAGGCCCCGACCCCGGCCCTGACCGCGTCGGCGAGCAACTGGGTCGTGTCGTTGTCCGGGCCGACCAGCCGGGTGCGGGTGAGGGCGAAGGACAGCCCCCGCGCCCGGTCGGCGAAGGCGACGGACCCGCCGCTGCCGTGGTGCCCGAAGGCGGTCACCTCCCCGCCCATCGGCGGCATGCCGAGGAAGTAGCCGAGCCCCTTGGCGTGCCGCCGCAGCAGCATCCGGTCCGTCCCCTCCACCGCCACCGCGGCGGCCGCCTCCACCCCGGCCGGGGAGAGCAGCCGTACGCCGTCCACCTCGCCCAGCAGCGCCGCGTACATCCGGGCGGCGGCGCGGGCGGTGAGCGTCGCGCAGGCGGGCAGGTCGGCCAGCAGGTAGGCGCGCCGGTCGGCGAGGGAGGCGGTGGTCCACAGGCCCCGGTTCGGGGCGACGAGACGGGTGAAGGGCGCGCCGTGCGGGAGCCCCGCCAGGTTGGCCTCCCAGCCGCCCTCCACCAGCGGCTCGACCCGGGGCAGTGCGGTCTCCGGCAGCCCGAAGTACAGCTCGTCGGCGATCCCGAGCGGCTCGGCGACGTACTCCCGCAGGGCCTCGCCGGGGGTGAGTCCGGTGACCCGGCGGACGGTCTCCCCGAGGATCCAGCCGTACGTCCAGCCGTGGTACCCGCTGTCCGTCCCCGGCTCCCAGAGCGGGCGCGCCGAGGCGACGACCCCGCACATGGTGTCCCAGTCGCACAGCTCGTCCCGGGTCAGGCCGCGGGGCAGCTGCGGGACGGCCGAGGTGTGCGTGAGCGCGTGCCGGACGGTGATGCCCGCCTTGCCGTGCGCCCCGAACTCCGGCCAGTAGCGGGCGATCGGGGCGTCGTGGTCGATCAGCCCGCGCTCCGCGAGCACGTGCACCAGGGTCGCCGTACAGCCCTTGCCGACGGAGAAGGAGTGGATCAGCGCCCCGGACCCGGCAACGCCCGCGTACGCCTCCACCACCGGCCGGCCGAGCCGGTACGCGGCCACCTGGAGCCCGCTCTCGGCGCCGGTCGCGACGAGCCGGTCGAGCGTCCCCTGAAGATCCACGCGCCCCTCCTTCACCACCGCACGCCGTATCACCGACCGTGACCCATCTCTACCCTCGGTGACGGAAGTCGATCACTCCCGGCACGGAAGAGGCAGTCGAATGGTGCAAGGCATGGTGAAGGTCCTCGGGGCGTGCGCGGCGGCGGCGATGCTGGCGCTCACCACCCCCGGCACGGCGCAGGCGGCCCAGGGGGTCCTGTTCATCGACCGCGCAGCGCACGAGAACCCCTCGGGCTGCTACCCGCTGGGCGACTTCGTCCCGTCGGAGGTCGCGAACTTCACCGACGAGGTCGCCTTCGTCTGGTCGGGCCCGAACTGCGACGGACGCGTCACCCACCCGGTCCTCCCGGGCCAGGTCACCGTGGCACGCGGCCGGAGCGTCTTCATCCAGTGATCAGGCGGCCTGGAGGGACACCTCGGTCGACTTGATCAGCGCGACGACGGAGGAACCGGCGGCCAGGCCGAGGGCCTCGACGGCGTCGGCGGTGATCGCGGCGGTCAGCCCGCCGCCGTGCACGTCGACCTTGACGGAGGCCATGGCCGGCCCGGCGGCGATGTCGACGACGGTCCCGGCGATCTGGTTCCGGATGGACAGCCCCTCGACGGGCCCGGTCGCCAGGGCCACTTCGGTGGCCTTGACCAGCGCCTTGACGGAGGAACCGGCGGCGAGGCCGAGGTCCTTGACGGCGTCGAGGGTGATGGCGGCGGTGATGTCCTGACCGCCCTCCAGCCGGACCTTGACCGTCGCCATCGCCTCACCGGCGGTGACGGCGGTGACGGTTCCGGCGATCTGGTTGCGGATGCTCAGGTTCATGGGCGGTTCGACCTCTTAGGTGGGCGCGGCGCGCGGCCCGGGTGGAACCGCACGGGATCGACGCTATGCGGCTTCGCCCTGACTTTTATTCAGCCCCTCGCATCCGCGAACCAGAACCACCCACACGGCTGGTTCCTGCGGTTATCCCAGGTCAGAGGCATACGAAACGAAGCCGGCCCAGGCGGTGCCGCTGACCGCGAACTGCGGACCGGGGATGCTTTTGGAGTCCCGGACGTGAACGGTGCCGGGGGTGGTGGCCACCTCGACGCAGTCGGTGATGTCGCTGCCGTTGGTGTAGCTGCTCTTGAACCAGTGCCCGCCTCGCCCGGCTGCTCGTCGTCGAGCAACTCCGGTCCTGGGGGCTGCCCTTCGAGGACGTCGCCCAGGTCGTCGCCGAGCTCTGCGCCAACGCCGTCACGCACGGCCGGGTCCCCGGGCGGGACTTCCGGCTGGAACTCAGCGTCATCGACGGGGGCCGCGTACGGGTCGAGGTGCACGACAGCCGGGGCGACGAGCCGCCCGGCGAGCCCCGGTACGGGCTGGCCATCGTCGATGCCCTCTCCGACCGCTGGGGCAGCTCCCAGGGGCCCGTCCCACGGAAGTCCGTATGGGCCGAACTCGGGCGGTGACACCGGGTCGTTGGCCCTGACGGCGGCCCCGGGACGCCTCAGGGTCGGGCGGGGGACTTCCCCGGTGCCGCCACACCGCACCCGGCGGCACCGTATGGGGCATGCAGACGACCACGCTCCGCCGCGCAGCCGCCGCCCTCGCCCTCACCGCCGCCCTCGCCGGCCTGGCGGTGGCCCCCGCCCTCGCCGCCGAGACGCCCTCCTACGACTTCACCGACTGCCCGGCCATCCCGGCCGGGGTCGATGCCACGCAGTGGAAGTGCGAGGTGCTCACCGCCACCGGGTCGCTGCGCCTCGGCAGCCGGGACGTTCCCGAGCTGGCCCCGATGACCATCACCCACGCCGAGGGCCCGCTGCCCGACGGTACGAACGGCCAGGTGTGGGGCGCCCTGCGCGGCGGCCCGACGGCCGTCCCCGGCGGGCTCCTCGGCCACGGGCACCTCCCGCTCTCCCTCCAGCCGGAGTACGGCGGCCGGTCCGACTTCTACTCGGTCGGCGACAGCATGGGCCTGTTCACCCTGCGCTACCGCGCCGTGAGCCCCCTGCTGCCCCCGGGCTGCGTCATCGGCGGCGGCGAGGCGCCGATCGAGATCCGCCTCAAGCGGGTGGGCAAGTCCGAGTGGATCTCCAAGAACCCTCCGGTCATCAAGTTCGCCGCGACCGACACCGCCTTCACCGCCCCGGCCGCCACCGGCTGCGGCCCGCTGACCCGCCTCGTGAACGACCGCCTCGGCCTGCCCGCGCAGTCGGGCAACGCGATCACCCTGTCCGCCCTCTACACCTTCAAGACCTACGACCAGCTCCCGCCGCGCTGAGCCCGCACGCCGAAGTCCGTTCCTCCACGACCCGGTTCGGCCGTACGTTTCTTTTGCTTCGCAGTACCGGGGAAATAACCGTGCCCAACCCCACCAGCCTCCCCGTGGAGGCGCCCTCACTCACACGGGTGAACAACTCCAACTCAGCTGGATCTGGGGCCGGTTGCCTGGCATATGCTCGCCCCGACAAGCCCCACAAATGAGACGGCCCCCGTCGGGACGGCAATCCCGGCCGAGGGCCTGACCAACAAGGAAGTCACAACACTTCCCCATGGCTCTTCAGCAGATTAGCGCGCACCAGCGCCCGCCGTACGGCGTTCATCACTCGAACGTCCGGCACACGACCCGGTACACCGTCGTCGGCAACCACCTGATCCAGAATCCGAAGATCAGCCTCACCGCCAGGGGCCTGGGCGCGTACATCCAGTCGCTGCCGCCCGGAACGCCCATCGGCATCAAGGAACTGGCCAGGCGGGTCCCCGAGGGCGAGATCCGGATCGCCTCCGCGCTCCGCGAACTGGAGTCCCACGGCTACTTGAAGCGGGTCCGGGAGCAACTTCCCGACGGCCGCTTCGTCACCCGAACGATTTCCTACAACCACCCCAAGGCGTCCGTCACCGCACCAACTCCCCCTCCCCCTCCGCCCCCGGACCCGGAACCAGAGCCCGCCCCGATGCCCGAGGCGGAGCCTGTACCCGAACCGGAGCCAGCGCCCGCCCCGATGCCCGAGGCCGAGCCTGGATCCGAACCGGAGCCAGCGCCCGAACCGGAGCCGCAGCACGCCGAACCACCGCCCGTACCCGCCCCGGAGCCGGACACCGAGCCGGAGCCGGAGCCTCCCTCCTCCCGGCGCCGGGCGGCCATGACCCTGCTCGCCCGGCTGCGCCGCGTCGACCACCGCCTGCTCCTCGGACAGCGGGACATCGAGCGCCTCGCGGACGGCGTCGAGGTCTGGCTGGAGCGGGGCGGGAGCATGGACGGGATCACCGCCGCGCTGACGGCCCGGATCCCCCACCCGCTCATCAACCCGGCCGGACTGATCGCCCACCGCCTCAAAGCGCAGCTCCCCCCACTGCTGGAAGCGGAGTCCAGACGGGCAGCCCCCGTACGCGTCCATCCCATGCAGAACTGCACGCTCTGCGACCACGGCTTCCGCGGCCCGGCCCCCGGCATCTGCCGGGACTGCTCCGAGGATCCATCGCCGCCCGGGGGAGGGGACTCCGCGATACCGGTCGTGTGCGAGGGTGGGCCACCACGCATCTGAGGGGGGACGGACCGTGCGCACACGTCATGTCGTGGGGGCGGTGGCGGTGGCCGCCCTGGCGGTACTCGGCACGTCGGCCTGCTCCGCCGGATCACAGGCCGGATCGAAGGCCGGCCCGTCGCCGTCCGCACCGTCCTCGGCCGTGCCGTCGGCCTCCGCGTCCCCGCGGGACCGGCTGCGCGACGGGCTGCTGACCCAGGCCCGACTGCCGCAGGGCTTCCGGCTGCTGACCGAGGAGGTCAACTCGACGACGACCGGCGCGCCCCACGCCCCCGCCGCCACCGTCCCGATCGCGTCGATGCCGTGCTCCGAACTCGGCGTCGACTCCTTCATGACGGCTCACGCCCGCCCCCTGGAGGACGTGGCGGTCGGGCTGGAGCAGGTACCCGACGACGACGGCTGGTTCGGCCAGGAGGCCCTCGACCGGTACGCACCCGGCCGGGCGGCCGAGGTCATGGCCGACATACGCGGCGCCGCGCAGCGCTGCCCCTCCTACGCCACCGCCCTCGGCAGCGGTACCACCACGCAGGAGACCGTGTCGGTGACGGGAGCGGACGTCCCGGCGGACGACGGCCTGGTGCTCCGGATCTCGTCCACCCTGCCCGACGATCCCGACCCGTACGTCAGCGAGCGGGCGTTCGTCCGCGAGGGCGACGTGATCCTCATGGTGCAGAAGACGATCGCGCAGAAGCCGCGGTCCGGGGTGGAGGCCGTCCTCCCGGCCGCCGTGGCCGCGTACCGCGCGGCCACGGCGAGCTGACCGGGCCCGGTCGGACCCCGGCCCGGTCGGACCCGGATCAGCCGAACTTCGGCATCTCCCCGGACGTCGTCGTCATGTCGATCACCGCGAACGCCGCGCCCTGCGGGTCCGTGACGGCCGCGAAGCGGCCGAAGGGGCTGTCCATCGGCCCGAAGTGCAGTCTCCCGCCCCGCGCCTGGGTCTTCGCGACGGCCTCGTCGCAATCCGGGACGCCGAAGTAGACCTGGATGTAGGACGGGATCTCCGGCGGGAACTCGTCACCCATCTTCATCCGGCCCAGCACCGGGTTCTCCTTGCCGCCCAGGCTGAAGATCTTGAAGTCCATCCCGGCCGCGTTCGGATCGTCGCAGTCCTCACCGCCCGACTCCATCTGCTGGGACTCGTACGGGAAGACCTTCTCCAGGAACCCGTCCGCCTTGCCCGGCTCCCGGCTGAAGACCTCCGCCCAGGCGTACGCACCGGCCTCGCCGAGCTTCTCGAAACCCTTGTGCTCACCCGGCTGCCAGACGCCGAAGACGGCGCCGCTCGGCTCCTTGGCGATCGCCATCGTGCCGAAGGTGCCGACCTGCATCGGCTCCATCACCAGCTCGCCGCCCGCCGACTTGATCTTCTCGGCCGTGGCGGCCGCGTCCGGCGAGGCGAAGTAAAGACACCACTGCGAGGAGGCCTCGCCCCCCGGCATCGGCGGTACGACGGCCGCGACCGCCTTCCCTCCCGAATAGGCCTGCGTGTAGTTGCCGTACTCACTGCTGGCATCGCCGAAGGTCCAGCCCAGCACGTCGGCGTAGAACTCCTTCGCACCCTCCACGTCGGTGAACATCGCGTCCACCCAGCACGGGGCGCCCTCAGGGAAATCGGACATGGTCGATCGACTCCTGTGTCGTACTTCGTCGACTACGTATCCACTGCCTGTCGCATCCCACGCTAGGCGGGGGGTCTGACAACCGCGCGCCGACCGCGCGCGGGGGCCCGGGGCGGGGGAGGCTGGAGCCATGGACGACATCACCATCCGGCTCGCGCAGCAGCCCGAGGCCGACGCCCTCCTCTCACGGAGCCCGCTCGCCGCGCTCGTCGGGATGCTGCTGGACCAGCAGGTGCCGATGGAGTGGGCGTTCTCGGGGCCCTACACGATCGCGCAGCGGCTCGGCGCAGACGACCTCGACGCGGACGCCATCGCCGCCATGGACCCCGAGGCCTTCGCGGCACTGCTGTCGCAGAAGCCCGCCGTGCACCGGTACCCGGGGTCCATGGCGAAGCGGATCCAGCAGCTGTGCGCGTACCTGGTGGAGCACTACGGCGGGGACGCGGAGGCCGTCTGGCGGGACGCGGCGAGCGGCGCCGAGCTGCTGGGGCGGCTGAAGGCGCTGCCGGGGTTCGGGGAGCAGAAGGCGAAGATCTTCCTCGCGCTGCTGGGCAAGCGGCTGGGCGTCCGGCCCAAGGGCTGGCGGGAGGCCGCCGGGGACTACGGGCCGGCGAACGTGTACCGCTCCGCGGCGGACATCACGGGGCCGGAGTCGCTGGCGAAGGTCCGGGAGTACAAGCAGGCGCGGAAGGCCGCCGCCAAGGACACCGCGTAGCAGCGGCGACGGGTCCCCGGCCGGGGCCGCACGGGGACGGACCGGTTGAAGCGGGCGGACCGGTTGAAGGGGGCGGGAGTTGACAGACTGCGATCATGACCCCGCCCCGGGGTAGCGGCCCCGCGTAGGCTCGCGAGATGACCGACAACCTGACCCGCGCCGCCACCGCCGAGATCATTTCCGACGGCCCCGGCAGCCTGATCACGCTGCTCACCGACACCGACGAGCTCACCTGCAACACCGCGAGCTTCGAGGTGGGCGCGGCCGGTGCCCCGGTGCACTTCCACACCAAGGCCACGGAGTTCTTCCACGTCACCGACGGACAGCTCGACGTCCTCGTGGGCGACGAGGTCCACACCCTGTCCAAGGGCGACTTCATCACCATCGCCCCCGGCGTGAAGCACGCCTTCGCCCCGGCCGCCGGCAAGACGGCCGAGGTCTTCGTCGGCTTCACGCCCGGCATGGGGCGCTTCGACTACTACCGGCTCCTGGGCCGGGTCCGGGCGGGCGAGGCCACCGTGCAGGACATCATCGACAGCCAGCCCACCTACGACAACCACTACGCGGAGAGCGAGGCCTGGGCCGGCCGCACCCGCAGCGCCGAGGCGTAGACCTCGTCGGCGCCGAGCCAGCGCAGCTCCTCCGCGAGCAGCTCGGCGCTGCTGCGGATCTTCAGGGCGACCTTCCGGTCCGGCCACCCCGGCAGCACCAGCTGCGCCAGGACCCCGGCCGGCCGGTCGACCCGTACCTCCCCGGCGGTCGTCTCCAGCCGGACCCGGGTGATGACCGGCCCACCGGTGGCGACCCGCTGCACGGGCACCCCCAGCCGGTCCTCCAGCCAGCGCGCCAGCAGCTCGGCGCTCGCGTTGTCGGCCTCGCTCTCCACGGCCGCGCCCGTCACCGGGAGCGCCTTCTGGTCGAAGGAGGACGCCAGCAGCGAGCGCCACGGCGTGAGCCGGGTCCAGGCCAGATCGGTGTCCCCGGGGGCGTACGAGGCGGCGCGGCCGGCCAGTACGCCGACCGGGTCGGCAGCCGCCTGGGAGTCGGTGATGCGGCGCTGCGCCAGGCGGCCCAGATCGTCGCGGGCGGGGTCGGCGGGGGCCTCGGCGGGCCACCACGCCACCACGGGCGCGTCCGGCACCAGCAGCGGCAGCACGACCGAGCCCGCCTGCGAGGTGAGGTCGCCGTGCAGGCGCAGCAGCACGATCTCCCCGGACCCGGCGTCCGAGCCGACGCGCAACTCGGCGTCGAGGCGGGTCCGGTGCCGCCACTGCGGGCCGCGCGAGGTCCGCTTGATCACGGCGATGATCCGGCAGGGGTGCTCGCGGGAGGCTTCGGAGGCCGCGCGCACGGCGTCGTAGGCGTTCTCCTCGTCGGTGACCACGAGGAGCGTCAGGACCAGCCCCATCGTGGGACTGCCGATGGCTCGGCGTGCGGCGAGCATCGCTCGGGCGATCTTGCTGGACGTGGTGTCGGTCAGTTCGGTCCGCATGCCCCGAGTCTGTCAGCGCCGGGCGGGCGTCCGGCACCCGGTTCGCTCGATTACGCCTGGACCCGCGCCCGGAGCCGCTCCTTGAGCCGCTCCTTGAGCCGCGACCGCAGCCACGCCCGGCCCGGTCAGCGGCGCCGCTTGGCCGTGCCGAAGAGGGAGCGGGAGATCTCCCGGCCCAGCTGGGTTCCGACCGAGCGGGCCAGCGAGCGGAACAGTCCGCTCCCCACCACCTGTTGGGCCAGCGAGGGCTCCGGTTTCGGGGCGTCGCGGGCGGCCTTCGCCGCCTCCTTGGCCTGCTTCTCGGCCTCCGCCGCCGCGGCGGCCTCCTCGGCCGCGGCCTCGGCGGCCGCCTGTTCGGCGCTGATCTTCTCGTAGGCCGATTCGCGGTCGACCGGCTCCGCGTAACGCGAGTACAGCAGGGAGGACTTCACCGCCTGCTCCAGGGCCGCCGGATCGATCGGTCCCATCAGCGACCGCGGGGCGCGCAGCCTGGTCGCGGCCACCGGCGTCGGGGCGCCGTTCTCGCTGAGCACCGTGATGACGGCCTCGCCGGTGCCCAGCCCGGTGAGCAGCTCCTCCAGGTCGTAGGCGGAGCGCGGGAAGGTCTTCACGGTGGCCTTGAGGGCCTTGGCGTCGTCGGGGGTGAAGGCGCGCAGGGCGTGCTGCACCCGGTTGCCGAGCTGCGCCAGCACGTCCGCCGGTACGTCCTTGGGGGTCTGGGTCACGAAGAACACGCCGATGCCCTTGGAGCGGATCAGGCGCACGGTCTGGGTGATGGACTCCAGGAAGGCCTTGGACGCGCCGTTGAACAGCAGGTGCGCCTCGTCGAAGAAGAAGACCAGCTTGGGCCGCTCCACGTCGCCGACCTCCGGCAGGTCGGCGTAGAGGTCGGCCAGCAGCCACATCAGGAAGGTGGAGAACAGCTGCGGTTTGTCCTGCACCGCCGGGAGTTCCAGTACGGAGACCACCCCGCGGCCGTCCGCGGAGGTGCGCAGGAACTCGCTCGTGTCGAACTCGGGCTCGCCGAAGAACTCGGTGGCGCCCTGCTGCTCGAAGGCGGTCAGGACCCGCAGGATCACCCCGGCCGTCACCGTGGACAGTCCGCCGATTCCCTTGAGTTCGGGTTTTCCCTGGTCGGAGACGAGGAAGGCGACCACGGCACGGAGGTCCTTGAGGTCGATGAGCTCCAGTCCCTTGCTGTCGGCGTAGTGGAAGATCAGGCCGAGGGACTGTTCCTGCGTCTGGTTGAGCTGGAGCACCTTGGAGAGCAGCACCGGGCCGAAGGCCGTCACGGTCGCCCGGACGGGGATGCCGGTGCCGATCCCGCCCAGCGCGTAGAACTCACTGGGGCAGCCGGTGGCCTCCCACTCCTGGCCGACCTCGGCGGCCCGCTCCCGGACCCGGTCGTTCTCCGTGCCGGGCGCCGAGATGCCCGAGACGTCCCCCTTGATGTCGGCGAGGAAGACGGGCACTCCGTTCGCGGAGAGCTGTTCGGCGATCAGCTGGAGGGTCTTGGTCTTGCCGGTGCCGGTGGCTCCGGCGACGAGGCCGTGCCGGTTGAGCATCGACAGCGGGATGCGGATCTGCCGGTCGGGCAGGCAGCTGCCGTCCCAGAGCAGGGCGCCGAGTTCGAGCGCGGGGCCGGTGAAGGCGTAGCCGGCGGCGATCTGAACGGCGGGGTCGGTGCTCTGACTCATGCATCACTCCCGAAATAGCCCTGTCCGCCACTTTTGCACCGACGGAGCGAGGCTGCGCCCGGAGGCGCGGGCCCGGTAGGCTTTCCGTGTGATCTTCAAGCGCATCGGAAGCGGGCGGCCGTACCCCGACCACGGCAGGGAAACCACCCGGCAGTGGGCGGACGTCGCCCCGCGCCCGGTCCGGCTCGACCAGCTCGTGACGACCAAGGGGCAGCTGGACCTCGAAACGCTGCTCGCCGAGGACTCCACCTTCTACGGCGACCTCTTCGCGCACGTCGTGAAGTGGCGGGGCGACCTCTACCTGGAGGACGGACTGCACCGCGCCGTGCGCGCGGCGCTCCAGCAGCGTCAGGTGCTGCACGCACGCGTCCTGGAAATGGACTGATTGCGCCTTTCGGGTCAGCCTTACCCGATCAACAGATCATTTAGTAGGCATCGTTCCGGTACGGCACTACGCTGCGCCCATGAGCATGCTCACTCCCCCCGGCATGGGCGGAAAGTACCGCATCACGGGAGCTGCCTACCCCCGCATGAGCCGTCCCCGGCGACGCCGCAAGGTCGTGCTCGCCCTGCTCGGATCGGTCCTCGCGCTGGCCCTGCTCGGTTACGGGGCACTGCAGCTCATCGACGTGTTCCGAGGCGACGGCGGCAAGCGGAGCGCGGCGGCCGGCAAGGACTGCCCCACGGCGTCCGCCACCCCCGTCAAGGCTGCCAAGGCCGGTAACACCGGTCCCGGCGCGGCCCCCTCGGCCACCCCCGCGGTCGCACTCCCCCAGCCCGGCCAGATCAAGGTCAACATCTACAACGCGACCCCGCGCGCGGGGCTCGCCAAGGCGGTCCGCGACGAGCTGGAGAAACGCGGCTTCGCCATCGGCCAGGTCGGCAACGCCCCCGCCGACTTCGACAAGAAGGTCCCCGGCGCCGGGATACTGGTCGGCTCCCCCCGGACCGACAAGGCGGCGTACTCCGTCCTCGCCGCCCAGCTCACCGGGGTCACCACCCAGACCGACACCCGCGAGGGCGCGGACATCGACCTGATCCTGGGCGACTCCTTCAAGGAGCTCACCCCGAAGGCCGACGCGGACAAGGCACTGGCCGCCCTGGCAAACCCGGCGCCCGCACCCGCCGGGAAGTGCTGAGGCGGGCGGCCCGCACCCGCCGGAAAATGCCGGGGCGGGCGGTCCGGACCCACCGGCCGCCCGCCCGCCCCGCCCGAACAACGCGTGCGGACTACTCCGCCGAGCCGTACATGCGGTCGCCCGCGTCCCCCAGGCCCGGCACGATGTAGCCGTGCTCGTTGAGCCGCTCGTCCACGGCGGCCGTCACCACCGTCACCGGCGTGCCCGCGAGCTCGCGCTCCATGACCTCGACGCCCTCGGGCGCGGCCAGCAGCACCACGGCGGTCACGTCGTCGGCGCCGCGCTTGATGAGCTCCTGGATCGCGGCGACCAGCGTGCCGCCGGTGGCCAGCATCGGGTCGACCACGTAGACCTGGCGCCCGGAGAGGTCCTCGGGCATGCGCGTCGCGTACGTGGAGGCCTCCAGGGTCTCCTCGTTGCGGACCATGCCCAGGAAGCCCACCTCGGCGGTCGGCAGCAGCCGCACCATGCCGTCCAGCATGCCGAGACCGGCGCGCAGGATCGGCACGACCAGCGGACGCGGGTACGACAGCTTGACGCCGGTGGTCGGACCGACCGGGGTCTCGATGTCCGACTGCTCCGTGCGCACGTCACGGGTGGCCTCGTACGCGAGGAGCGTCACCAGCTCGTCGGCGAGCCGACGGAAGGTGGGGGAGTCGGTGCGCTTGTCGCGCAGCGTGGTGAGTTTGTGCGCCACCAAGGGGTGATCGACGACCTGCAAACGCACAACATCCTCCAAGACTCAGCCGGGCTTCGACCTGCGATCTGCGACCTGCGACCCTGCTACCTGCGAAAACGGCCGCCTGTTCGCGACCCACTGGCAAAAGGCTACGCGTTGGGAGGACCCCCGCGCGTCCCCGCGCGTCTCCGACCGCGTGCCCGACCGCGTCCCCGACCGCGCCCGCGCCCGGTACCGGCGGCCGTCGCGGCCCGACGTGCGGCGCGCCGCGTCGCCCAGCACCCTTGACTGGTGAGCAACCCACCGGTGATCGCGGCCGTCGACGGATCCGACCACAGCCTGCGGGCCCTGGAGTGGGCCCGCGGGGCCGCCCTGTGCCGCGGCACCGGTCTGCTGGTCGCCCATGTACTGCCCGACGTCTCCCAGTTGTATGCGGGCCGCCGCTCCTCCCTGCGCGACCCGAACCAGCCGGAGCGGTTCGCCGACCCCGTGGGCGACTACGTCCGCGGCGTCCTGGAGACCGCCCCCGAGCTGCCCCGGGAGGTCCGCTACGAGGCCCTGGAGGGCTCCGTGCCGGAAGCCCTGCGGGTCATCGCCGCCGAAGCCGCGCCGACGATGCTGGTGATGGGCTCCCGCGGGCGCGGCGGGTTCGCCACCCTGCTGCTCGGCTCCACCAGCAGGGCCGTCGCCACCACGGCGACCTGCCCCGTCGTGGTCGTCCCGCACGCGGACCGCGACGCGCCCCCGGCCGGCGCGCACGCCGACGGCCCTCCCGCCGACGGCTCGCACGGCACCGGCCCGCACGGCTCCGACCCGTACGGCGCCGGGGCCTCCGCCGGCCGGGTGGTGCTCGGGCTGCACGCCGCGGAGACGCCCGAGGACGTACTGCACTTCGCGTTCGCCGAGGCCGCCGCGCGGGGGACCACCGTCCAGGTGGTCTCCGCGTACGCCGTCCCGCCCGGACCGAACCTGGTGATCGACAGTCCCTTCCAGGTGATCCCGCCCGAGGCGCTCGCCGACGACGGCGACGCCGTACCCGCCGAACGGGAGATGCTGCGCTCCCAGACGCAGCGCCTCGCCCCGCTGCGCGACCGCTATCCGGACGTGCCCGTCGAACAGGCCGCGGTGCCCGGGGACGCCGCCGGACGGCTGGTGGAGGCGTCCCGGACGGCGGCCCTGGTCGTGGTGGGCCGCCACCACCCGCGCCGGCGGTCGCTGCTGATGGGATCCGTGGCGCACGCGGTCCTCCACCACGCCCACGGACCCGTGGCCGTCGTCCCGGCCCTCCACCCCGACGAGTCCGCCTGACCTGGGCCGATCTGGCGAGGGGTGGCATCAAACGCGCCGACCGGGGGAAGGTGGGAGCGGGGGGACTGCTTCGCGCCGGCGGAGGAGGACGACCGGACCAGCCGTGGGTGGTGGCCGATGCCCGACACGCAGACGAACGACACCGACGCGAGCGACGGGAGCACCGCTAGGGACGGCAGCGAGCCGTACGAGGCCCCGGAGACGGCGGCGCAGCGCAGGGCGCGGCGCGCCCAGTTCCTGCGCGACCTGAACGAGGCACGGGAACTCCGCGACCGGGTCCAGCCGCGGCGCGCCCGTGCGGCCCGGATGCGCCAGCAGATGCGGATGCGCACATTCCGTTGGTGAGCGGCCGGACGGCCGTCACCGCGACCGGCGCCGCGACACGGCCGCCGCGCCGAAGACCTCTCGCAAAGCCGCTGTTTCTGCCACGATGCCGATTGGGCGGGGTGCGGACCGGCGAGCGTGACGGCCGTTGCGGACCCCAACCTCCGGCCGGGGGGACCTCCAACCGGCACGCCTATGACCAGTGGGAGAGTCACGGTGTATTTCGCCGCACTGCTCGCGCGCACCGAAGACGGGTGGGAAGCGAGCGACCTGGAACTCGACGACGTCGAGTCCCTCAGTGATCTGATCGATCTCGCCCGTTCCGCCGCTGTCGACGACGACACGGTGGTCGCCCTCATCGAGCAGGAGGACGCCTGGTTCGGCGTCGTCCGCGTGGACGGGGAGGAGGACCCCCGGTACTACGTGTCGAACGCCTCCGCCGCCGACCGCAGCTCCTACGGCTCGATGCTGACCAAGGAGCTGCTGGGCAACGACGAGGACGACGACGACCTCGACGAACTGGACCTGGACGGTACCGAGGACGGCGAGGACGAACCGATCGCCGCGTTCACGGACGAGGACGACGACGCGGACGACGAGGTGGGATCCGGCGCCGAGCCGGTCCCGGCCGGTCCGCTCGGCGACCCCCGGCTGCTGGACGACCTCGGGGTCGGCCACAAGGAACTGATGTCCCTCGACGGAGACGCCCTCTCGGAGATCGCCGATGCCCTCGGCGCCACCGAGGTACTGGAGGCCGTCCGCTAGTGATCACCGTGCACGACACCCCGTACGACCCCGATCCCGTCCGGGATCCCTGGCGCGACCCCATGCGCCTGGCGATGGCGGAGGCCGCCCTGGCGGTACCGGCCGGCGACGTGCCGGTCGGTGCCGTCGTGCTCGGCCCGGCCGGGGAGCTCCTCGCCTCCGGCCACAACGAGCGGGAGGCCACGGGCGACCCCACGGCGCACGCCGAGGTACTGGCGCTGCGCCGGGCGGCCGCCCGGCTCGGGGAATGGCGGCTGCCCGGGTGCACCCTCGTGGTGACCCTGGAGCCGTGCGTGATGTGCGCGGGGGCGCTCGTGCAGGCGCGGGTGGCCCGGGTCGTCTACGGCGCGGGGGACGAGAAGGCGGGCGCGGCGGGGTCGCTCTGGGACCTCGTGCGCGACCGCAGGCTCAACCACCGTCCCGAGGTGATCCGCGGGGTGCTGGAGCAGGAGTGCGCGCGGCAGCTGACGGAGTTCTTCCGCGAGCTGTGAGGGGACGGTGAGGAGGGCCACTCGGGTCCGAGTTGCAAAGCACTCCCCGCCATCGGCTAGGATCTATCTCGGTAGTGTGTCCGAGTGGCCGAAGGAGCTCGCCTCGAAAGCGAGTATGGGGCAACCCATCGGGGGTTCAAATCCCTCCACTACCGCACTTGACGAGAGCCCCGGTTCGTACGAACCGGGGCTCTCGCGCATGCCCGCCGTGACCGGCCGACCGCTCGGCCGTTGTCACGGCATGAACAAGACCCAGCGCATCCTCGCCGCCATCGCCCTCGCGGGGGCCGCCGCGGGCCTCGCCGCACCCGCCGCCTCCGCCGCGGGCCTCGCCCCCCTCACCCTCCCGGACCTGCCGACGGCCACCCCGGACATGCCGGCGGGCGCCCAGCCGCGCTCGGTCCAGGAGATCGGCTCGAAGCTCAGCGCGGGGGCCAACCAGCTCAACCAGCTGATGGAGCTGCCGAACCAGCTCGCGCCCGTGATCGCACCCGTCCAGCCGATCGCGGACCTCGCCGGCGGCCTCGAATAGCCGCACCCGGACGCCGCGACGGCTCGGCGCACGGCCCACGGCCCATGGCCCACGGCGCACGCGAAGAAGGCCCCGGCCGGAGCCGGGACCTTCGACGTGGGAACGGGGGAAGTGGCATCGGGGGGACAAGCCACTTCCCCCGATGAGGACGGGACCTGCCAGTCCGTGCCGCGGTCAGGGGGGAAGCTCGCGGCTCGGACCCCGCAGTGAGGTCCTGTCCCTCGCCCACCGATTTCCTGCCAGAACCGGTGGGCTCTCCTCAATCCTGCGCCTCGCGCAACCCGGTGCGCGGCGGCAAAGGGCCCGTTCCACCGGGTCATTGGTCCTTAAAGGACAGGTGAGTGCCACAACTTGACCGGTTAGACTCCACCGACTTTGCAGTACCGGTTGGGGAGGCCGACACCGTTCATGGACACCAAGAAGCTCATCACGGGCGTCCTCACCGTGTTCGTACTCTTCGTGATCATCACCCAGCCGAAGCGGGCTGCCGAGATGGTGGGAATCGGTTTCCAGGGCCTGTCGGACGCGGCCTCCGGCATCGGCGAGTTCATCACCGAACTGGTGAACTGAACCCGTACGCTGAAGCGGTTTCCGGACTTCCCGGCCCCCCACTCCGACGGGTGGGGGGTCTTTTGCATTCCCACCATTCGAACACAATGCCCCGATATGCCCAACTTGCCCTCAACACGGCGATATACGGTGCTTGCGCACAGTGCACCTGTCTTGTGATGCTATGACCGCTTTTGACGGATAGTTGACCGAAAGGGTGGCGTGACCGTGCCGGCCAGTACTGCGCCTCAGGTGCCACCCCAGCAGGACCCCCAGGTGCCCCACCCGCAGGAGCCCCGCGCGGAGCCGCACGAGGAACCCCCCTCCCCTCCCGTCGCCCCGCGGCCGCAGAGCCGGGGGGCCGACACCCGGGCCCTCACCCAGGTCCTCTTCGGGCAGCTGAAGGGCCTCCAGCCGGGCACCAGGGAGCACGAGCGGGTGCGCGGGGCCCTGATCGAGGCGAACCTCCCGCTCGTCCGTTACGCGGCCGCCCGCTTCCGCAGCCGCAACGAGCCGATGGAGGACGTGGTCCAGGTCGGCACCATCGGCCTGATCAACGCGATCGACCGGTTCGACCCGGAGCGCGGGGTCCAGTTCCCCACCTTCGCCATGCCCACGGTGGTCGGCGAGATCAAACGGTACTTCCGGGACAACGTCCGCACCGTCCACGTCCCGCGCCGCCTCCACGAGCTGTGGGTACAGGTCAACGCCGCCACCGAGGACCTCACCACCCTCCACGGCCGGACCCCGACCACCCCGGAGATCGCCGAGCGGCTGCGGATCAGCGAGGACGAGGTGCTGTCCTGCATCGAGGCCGGCCGCAGCTACCACGCGACCTCGCTCGAAGCCGCCCAGGAGGGCGACGGGATGCCCGGCCTGCTCGACCGGCTCGGCTACGAGGACCCGGAGCTGGCCGGGGTCGAACACCGCGACCTCGTACGCCACCTGCTCGTACAACTCCCCGAGCGCGAGCAGCGGATCCTGCTCCTGCGGTACTACAACAACCTCACGCAGTCGCAGATCAGCGCCGAGCTGGGGGTCTCCCAGATGCACGTGTCGCGGCTGCTCGCGAGGAGCTTCGCCCGTCTGAGATCCGCAAACAGGATCGAGGCTTAACCGGATCGGGTGGAGGCGTTCCAGCGTTTCCCTACAGAACCGGCTCATTCCGCTCGGTCGGTGGTCTGTCGCTGGAGATACTTGTCGACATGACGCTACAGCGTGTTGCCGACATGTGACATTCTGCTGGAACCGCGTTTGCCGCAGCCCCGCCTCCGGTATTCAGGTGGAGGCTGCGTTCCTCCGACGGGCGCGCAGAGAAGCGCGACCGTCCGCGACCTCAAGGGGGTGGCATGTCCGTAGACCAGGGCAGCTCCAAGGTGCTCACGCTCGTCAAGCGTGAGGTGCCGGCAGCACCCGCGGCACACAACCGCTCGGAAGCCATCGACACCCGGACCCTCTCCCGCTCCCTCTTCCAGCGACTGGCCGCACTGGACGCGGACAGCCCCGAACGGGCGTACGTACGCGACACCCTGATCGAGCTGAACCTGCCTCTGGTGCGCTACGCGGCGGCCCGGTTCCGCAGCCGCAACGAGCCGATGGAGGACATCGTCCAGGTCGGCACCATCGGCCTGATCAAGGCGATCGACCGGTTCGACTGCGAACGCGGCGTGGAGTTCCCGACGTTCGCCATGCCGACCGTCGTGGGCGAGATCAAACGATTCTTTCGAGACACTTCCTGGTCCGTCCGCGTCCCGCGCCGGCTCCAGGAGCTGCGCCTGGCGCTGACCAAGGCCAGCGACGAGCTCGCCCAGAAGCTGGACCGGTCCCCGACCGTGCCGGAACTGGCGGCCGTGCTCGGCGTCTCCGAGGAGGACGTCGTCGACGGCCTCGCCGTCGGCAACGCCTACACCGCCTCGTCGCTCGACTCGCCCTCCCCCGAGGACGAGGGCGGCGAGGGCTCGCTCGCGGACCGCCTCGGGTACGAGGACACCGCGCTCGAAGGGGTCGAGTACCGGGAGTCGCTCAAGCCGCTGCTCGCCAAACTCCCGCCCAGGGAGCGGCAGATCATCATGCTGCGCTTCTTCGCGAACATGACCCAGTCGCAGATCGGCGAGGAGGTCGGCATCTCCCAGATGCACGTCTCCCGGCTGCTGACGCGGACGCTCGCGCAGCTGCGCGTGGGCCTGATCGGGGAGTGATCCGGGGCGGCGCCGGGCACTGAGCGCAGGTCGCGGGGTTCACATTTGACGTTCCGTCAGGAAAACTGGCGCGATGCGAACGGGATCCCGCACGGCGCTC
This sequence comes from Streptomyces sp. NPDC004667, assembly GCF_040609475.1. Taxonomy (NCBI): domain Bacteria; kingdom Bacillati; phylum Actinomycetota; class Actinomycetes; order Kitasatosporales; family Streptomycetaceae; genus Streptomyces; species Streptomyces sp. NPDC004667. Next base: position 35,670 of record NZ_JBEXKC010000008.1, read on the forward strand.
GCCCTCGCCCTGTGCGCCTCGGCCGCCACCGCCCTCGCGGGCTGCGGCGGCCCGGCACGGGACGGCTACGTCGCCCTGGGCGCCGCCGCCCCCGGCCCCGAGCGCGGCGCGGGAGAGAACGTGGCACCCCGGGGCGGGGTCGAGTTCCAGGCCCTGCCGCCCGGCGCCGGGTCCTCCGTTACGTCGCCCGGCCCGTCCGGGGACCGGCCCGGCGGGAGCTCCGCCCCGGGCGGAGCGACGGCCACGCCCCCCGGAGGCTCCGCCGACGGCCCCGGCATCCCGCCCGGCGCGGGCACCCCGACCGTCCCGGACCCCTCCGGGGGCGCGGGCACGAGCGGCACCGGCACGGGCGGCACTCCGGGGTCGGGGTCCACGGGCGGCTCGGGCTCAGGCGGCTCGGGCTCCACGGGCGGCTCGGGCGGCTCGGGGTCCACGGGCGGCTCGGGCGGCAGTCCGACCCCACCCGCCCCTCCCGGCACGAAGCCCGGTACGCCGCCGCCACCGACCCCGTCACCGCCGCCGGCCACCCCGGCCCGGCTCACCCTGAGCGCCCCGGCCCGCGCGGCCGCGTCCGAGCGCTGGTGCGAGCGCGTCACGGTGACCTTCACCAATACCGGTTCCACCGCGGCCCGTTCGGGAACGGTCACCTTCGCGACGCACGTCATCGGCGCGCTCGGCATCGACTGGGCCACCGTCACGACCAGCCAGCCGCTGCCCGCCCCCATCGCGGGCGGCACGTCGAAGACGCAGACCTACACGGTCTGCGTGGAGTCCTGGCGGGTCCCCCTGGGCATGCACGTGGACACCCGGAACGTCACCGCCACGTACGGCTAGCCGAAGGCCTGCCACAGGGCCACGCCGACCACGACCAGCAGGCCGAGGCCGACGGCCAGCCACAGGCCCGTCTTGGAGCCGGACTCCTTCGGACGCCGGCGCGCGCCCGGCACGGACGGGGTTCGGGCCGGCTCGGCCTCCTCCACGAACGCGCGGAACATCTGGGTGCTGCCCGCGGGGTCGTAGGCGCCCTCGGGGTCAGGTGAGTTGTGGTTCGCAGCCATGACCCAGGACCCTAACGGGTTTTCCGATTCCTTTACCGCCGCACCCCCCATTTTCATTTGCCTGTAGCAACCATTCGATTCTATGGTTGCCTGAAGCAACGACATGAGGGGCGGTCCCGTGACCACGCACGCGGCGCAGATCACCACCCGGTACGAGGAGCTGGCCCGCCAGCTCACCGGCATCGGAGCGGTCCGCCGCGACCTGGCCCGGATCCTGCCCCCGGACTGCCCGCCCGGCGCCGCCGCCGTCCTCACCGTGCTCGACCGGCACGGCGAGATGCGGCTCAGCCGGCTCACCGAGTACATGGCCGTCGACATCTCCGTGTCGAGCCGCCACGTCGCCCACCTGGCGGCCCGCGGCTGGATCGAGCGGGAGACCGACCCGGGCGACGGCCGCTGCCGGATCCTGCGCCTCACCGCCGCGGGCCGCGCCGTGCTCGGCGAGCTCGGCACCCGCTACACGGACGCGCTGGAGAAGGCCCTCGCCGACTGGTCGTCCGAAGACATCGACACGCTCAACACCCTGCTGGCCCGACTCCGATCGAGCTTCTAGACAAAGGAAACCCATGGCTACGACCACACCCCACGGTGTGCGGGGAGGCGGCCGGTCGGAGACCACGTCCGACGGCGCACCCATGACCCACGCCCAGATCATGAAGGCGCTGTCCGGGCTCATGCTCGGCATGTTCGTGGCGATCCTGTCCTCCACGATCGTCTCCAACGCCCTGCCCAAGATCATCAGCGATCTCGGCGGCACCCAGTCCTCCTACACCTGGGTCGTGACCGCCGCGCTGCTGTCGATGACGGCCGCGACCCCCCTGTGGGGCAAGCTCTCCGACCTCTTCAGCAAGAAGCTGCTCGTCCAGATATCCCTGGTCATCTACGTCCTCGGCTCCGTCGTGGCGGGCCTGTCCCAGAACACCGGCATGCTCATCGCCTGCCGCGTGGTCCAGGGCATCGGCGTCGGCGGCCTCTCCGCCCTCGCCCAGATCGTGATGGCCGCGATGATCTCCCCGCGCGAGCGCGGCCGCTACAGCGGCTACCTCGGCGCGGTCTTCGCCGTCGGCACCGTCGGCGGCCCGCTCCTCGGCGGCGTCATCACCGACACCGACTGGCTCGGCTGGCGCTGGTGCTTCTACGTCGGCGTGCCCTTCGCGGTCATCGCCCTGATCGTGCTCCAGCGGACCCTGCACCTCCCGGTGGTCCGCCGCGAGGTCAAGGTGGACTGGCTGGGCGCCACCCTCATCAGCGCCGCCGTGTCCCTGCTGCTGATCTGGGTCACCCAGGCCGGCACCTCGTACGACTGGATCTCCTGGCAGACCTGGGCGATGACCGGCGGCGCCGTGGCGCTGGGCCTGCTCTTCGTCCTCGTCGAGTCCCGCGCGAGCGACCCGATCATCCCGCTGCGCCTCTTCCGCAACAAGACCATCAGCCTGGCCGCGGCCGCCTCGCTCTTCGTCGGCATCGCGATGTTCTCCGGCACGGTCTTCTTCAGCCAGTACTTCCAGCTGGCCCGGGGCGAGTCCCCCACCATGTCGGGCATCCTGACCATCCCGATGATCGGCGGCCTCTTCGTCTCCTCGACCGTCTCCGGCCAGATCATCACCAAGACCGGCAGGTGGAAGGCCTGGCTGGTCTCCGGCGGCGTGCTGCTGAGCGCCGGCCTCGGTCTGCTGGGCACCCTGCGCTACGACACCGCCTACTGGCACATCGCGATCTTCATGGCGCTGACCGGCCTCGGCCTCGGCATGATGATGCAGAACCTGGTCCTCGCCACCCAGAACCAGGTGGCCCCCGAGGACCTCGGCTCCGCCAGCTCGGTCGTCACCTTCTTCCGCTCGCTCGGTGGCGCCGTGGGCGTCTCGGCGCTCGGCGCGGTCATGGCCAACCGGGTCACCCACTACGTCAAGGAGGGCCTGGCCGAGCTCGGCCCGAAGGCCGCCGCCCTGGGCCACGGCGGCACCGGCGGGGGCGGGATCCCCGACCTCGACAAGCTGCCCGCGCCGTTCCGCACGGTCATCGAGTCCGCGTACGGGCACGGCGTCGGCGACGTCTTCCTCTACGCCGCCCCGTTCGCCCTGCTCGCCCTGGTGCTGGTGGTCTTCATCAAGGAGGTCGCGCTGAAGTCGAGGCCGGCCGCCCACGCCCCCGCCGCCGAGGGCTCCGCAGAGGGCTCCACCGAGGTCCCGGCCCAGGCCGCGGCCCGGCAGTAACCGCGAAGGGAGGCGCGGACGGGGCACGAGTGCCCCGTCCGCGCCTCCCTTGCCGTGCGCCCACCGCACCGCGCACCGCGCACCGGTCGGCGTCACCGCCCGCCGATCACCGTCACCGGGGGCGCAGGCCCGGGGCCCGGCCCCCGGCCTTGGCCTCGATCCCCGCGATCAGGACGTCGAGGGCCAGACCGAAGTCCGCGTCCGGCGCCCGCCGGACCGTACCCCCGCAGCCGCTCAGCCCACAGCCGTTCAGGAACTGGGAAACCGCCAGGTGCGCTCCCGTCCGGCCGGGGTCCACCAGGCCGGTGGCGTCCAGCAGCCGCTGGAGCGCGGCGTCGAAGGCCCGCGCGTGCGGGCCGATGTTCGGGTAGGCCACGCTCAGCGGGGCCACCCACGGATGCTCCGCCAGCAGCCGCCGGTACCCGCAGGCGAGGGTCCGCAGCCGTCCCGGCCAGGCCTCCCGCGGGGGCGGCCCGGCCGGCAGCCGCTGCTGGCCCAGTGCGCTGTCCAGAGCCAGTTCGAGCAGGTCGTGCTTGGTGTCCACGTACCAGTACAGGGACATGGCGGTGACCCCGAGTTCGGCGGCCAGGCGCCGCATGGAGAACCGGCCCAGGCCCTCGGCGTCGAGCAGGCGCACGGTGGCGGCCGTGATCCTGTCCCGGTCCAGCCCCGACGGTGCCTCGCTGCGGCGTCTGGCGGGTGCGGCGGGCCTGACGGCCAGCCACACACTGGTCCTGGTCCCGCCCGGATCGGCCTCGGTCGCCATGGAGGCACCCTCCTCGCCACAAGGGGATCAGCCCGGAATGCCCGGTCCGCCCTCTTGATGCTAGGGGGTCGCCCCTCCGTGGAGGTGGGATCAGGACGCGCCGGTCGAGGGAGCCGTCAGGTCGTAGAAGGTGGCTCCGCCCACGGTGGTGGCCTTGAAGGCGCCCTTCACCCACTCCTCGATGGCGCTGCCCGCGGCCCCGCCCGGACCGCCGCCGCGGCCCGCCGCGCCGTCACGGCCGGCGATGAACCAGTGGATCCTCCCGGCCTTCACGTACTCCTGGAACCGCTCCAGGGTCGGGGAGGGATCACTGCCGTTGAAGCCGCCGACCGCCATCACGGGAACACCCGAGGCCAGCTGGTAGCTCGCCGCGTTCTGCGAGCCGATGGCCGCCGCCGCCCACGTGTGGCGGGAGGCGTCGGCGCGCAGCGCGGCCGTGGCCTGCGCACCGACCCGGGTCCCGCCCAGCAGCCCGCCGGGACCGCCCTGGCCACCGCCCCGGCCGACCCGGCCCTCGGGTCCACCGGATCCGCCGGGTCCACCGGATCCGCCCGGCATCCCCGCGGCGCCCGGCATCCGGCCCGGCATGCCCTGCGGCATCCCCTGGGGCATTCCTTGCGGCATCCGCTGGGTCGTCCCCCGGGGCGGAGCCTCCCCACCGGGGGCGAAGCGTCCCGGCATGCCGCCCGGTCCCCCGAACCCGCCCCGGCCGCCCGCCACCGCCGGACCGGCGGTCACGATGGAGCCCGTGTGGCCGGTGCCCACCGTGGTCAGGCAGTACGCGAACGGTCCCGCCAGAGCCGCGAGGAGCCCCACGGCCGCGGCCCCGAGCAGCGCCCGGCGCCCCAGCCGGGCCGCGAGGGGCAGCGCGGCGGCCGCCCCGAGGCCCGCGACCAGTACCGTCCAGCGCAACCAGGGCAGGTACCCGGTGGACCGGCCGAGCAGGACGAAGGCCCACCATGCGGTCAGCGCGAGGGTCCCGGAGAGGGTGAGGGCGGCGGCGCGGCCGCCCCGCTCCTCCCACAGCACGGCCACTCCCATGCCGACCAGAGCCGCCACGAAGGGCGCGAGGGCGACGGTGTAGTACTCGTGGAAGATGCCCTGCATCCAGCTGAAGACCACGGCCGTGATCAGCAGGCAGCCGCCCCAGGCGAGGAAGGCCGCGCGGGCCATGCCCTCCAGGGTGTCCGTGGCCCGGGAGGCCCGCCAGGTGACGACCAGCCCGGCCACCAGCAGCACCAGGGCCGCGGGCAGCAGCCAGGAGATCTGGCCGCCGACATTGCCCGAGAAGAGCCGGTCGATTCCGGTCTGCCCCCAGCCGCCGCCCCCACCGGGACCGCCGGGGCCGCCCGCGCCCCCGCCGCCGACGCTGCCCGTCTCGTTGCCGCTGATCCGGCCGAGGCCGTTGTAGCCGAAGGTCAGTTCCAGGAAGGAGTTGTGCTGCGAGCCGCCGATGTACGGGCGGGAGTCGGCGGGCCACCACTCCACCACGGCCACCCACCAGCCGCCGGCCACCAGCGCGGCCGACCCGGCCAGCAGCAGCTGCCCCAGGCGCCGGCGCAGCCGCGTCGGCGCGCAGACGGCGTAGAGGACGGCGAGCGGCGGCAGGATCACGAACGCCTGGAGGGTCTTGGTCAGGAAGCCGAAGCCGACCGCGACGCCGGCCCAGACCAGCCACCGGGTGTGCGCCCCTTCGAGGGCGCGCAGCACGCAGTACACGGTGACGGTCAGCAGCAGGGTGAGCAGCGCGTCGGGGTTGTTGAAGCGGAACATCAGCGCGGCCACGGGGGTCAGCGCGAAGGCGGTACCGCTCAGCAGGGCCGCCGCCGGGCCGAACTGGCGGCGTACGGCGGCGTAGAGCACGGCGGTGGTGGCGACGCCCATCAGGGCCTGCGGGACCAGGATCTGCCAGGCGCCGAGCCCGAAGAGCCGTACCGACAGCGCCATCGGCCACAGGGCGGCCGGGGGCTTGTCGACCGTGATGGAGTTCGCGGCGTCGGAGGAGCCGAAGAAGAAGGCCTTCCAGCTCTCGGAGCCCGCCTGTACGGCGGCGGAGTAGAAGGAGTTGGCGTAGCCGGAGGCGCCCAGGTTCCAGAGCAGGAGCACGGAGGTGGCCAGCAGCAGGGCGGCGTACGCGGGCCGTTCCCAGCGGGGCCGGGTGGCCGCGCCGTGCGCGGTGGCGGGAACGGGGGCGGCGGGTGGGAAGAGCGGCAGCGCGGCCGTGGTCACGGACCCTCCTCGGTCGTGGTGGGGATGGTGGGGGAGCCCTCGCGCGGTTCCGGGAAGACCCAGGCGCGGAACAGCAGGAACCGGAGCACGGTGGCGGCGAGGTTGGCGGTGATCAGCACGGCCAGCTCGGTGCCGTGGGCCGGCTCCGGGGTGGCCGCCCCGAGGGCGGCGAGGGACCCGCTGGTCAGAGCCAGCCCGATGCCGAACACCACGAGCCCCTGGGCCTGGTGGCGCACCGCACGGGCCCGCCCGCGCACCCCGAAGGTCAGCCGGCGGTTGGCGGCGGTGTTGGCGACGGCGCACAGCAGCAGCGCGGCCGCGTTCGCCGCCTGCGGTCCGGCCGCTTCCCGCAGCGCGGAGTAGAGCAACAGGTAGAGCAGGGTGCTCAGCACGCCGACGGCGCAGAACCCGAGCAGCTGCCGGGCCAGTCCGCGCGGCACCCCCGGCAGGGCGCCGCGGTCGCGCGGGTCGTCTCCGAAGGGGCGGGCGAGCCGGTCGAGCGGCAGCGCCCCGACGGCCAGCGCCCGCCCCACCCGCCAGACCCCCTTGAGGTCCTCGGCGGCGGTGCGGACGAGGTGGACGCTGGAGTCGGGGTCGTCGACCCAGTCCACCGGCACCTCGTGGATCCGCAGCCCGGCCCGCTCGGCGAGCACCAGCAGCTCGGTGTCGAAGAACCAGCCGGAGTCCTCCACCAGCGGCAGCAGCCGCTCGGCCACCTCGCGCCGGATCGCCTTGAACCCGCACTGGGCGTCGCTGAAGCGGGCGGCGAGGGAGGAGCGCAGCAGCAGGTTGTAGGCCCGGGAGACGAACTCCCGTTTCGCTCCGCGCACCACCCGCGAGGAGCGGGCCAGCCGGGTGCCGATGGCCAGGTCGGAGTGGCCGGAGATCAGCGGGGCCACCAGCGGCAGCACCGCGTTCAGGTCCGTGGAGAGGTCCACGTCCATGTACGCGAGGACGGGCGCCTCCGACCGGCTCCACACGGTGCGCAGGGCGCGGCCGCGGCCCTTCTCCTCCAGTCGCGTGCTGCGCACCTCCGCGAGGCCGAGGGCGAGGCCGGCGGCGACCTCGGGGGTGCGGTCGGTGCTCGCGTTGTCGGCGACGGTGATGCGGAAGGGGTACGGGAAGGTGCGGGTGAGGTGGGCGTGCAGCCTGTGCACGCACGGACCGAGGTCCTCCTCCTCGTTGAAGACCGGGATCACCACGTCGAGTACGGGCACGCCGGGCCGGAGCGCGAGGGGCGCCCGGGCCGGCAGGGCCCCTGGAGAGGCGTCGGTTGACATGCTGCAACCCTCGGGGGGCGCGCTGTCACCGCTGTGTGGTGAGCCTGTGCCCCGTCTGTGAGTCCCCTGCCGGGCCGGCGGCGAGCGGCAGCGCGACCTCGAAGGCGGTGCGGCCGGGCGCGCTGTGCACCTCGACCCGCCCGCCGTGCGCCGAGACGACGGCCTGCACGATGGCGAGGCCCAGGCCCGTGGAGCCGGCGGCGCGGGAGCGGGAGGCGTCCCCCCGGGCGAAGCGCTCGAAGACGTGGGGCAGGAGATCGGGCGGGATGCCGGGGCCGTCGTCCTCGATGCGGAGCCGGACGGCGGATGTTTCACGTGAAACACGGGCCGTGACGGTGGTGCCGGGCGGGGTGTGGGTGCGGGCGTTGGCGAGGAGGTTCACCAGGACCTGCTGGATCCGGGCCGCGTCGGCCCGTACGGGCGCGGGCTCGTCGGGCAGGGCCAGGTGCCAGTGGTGGTCGGGGCCGGCGGCCCGCGCGTCGCTGACGGCGTCGATGACGAGGGGGGCCAGGTCGGTGTCGGCGGTGGACAGCGGGCGGCCCGCGTCGAGGCGGGCGAGCAGCAGGAGGTCCTCGACCAGACCGGTCATCCGGGTGGCCTCGGACTCGATCCGGCCCAGCGCGTGCCGGGTGTCGGGGCCCGTCTCCTCACGTCCCCGGCGGGTCAGTTCGGCGTACCCCCGGATGGAGGCCAGCGGGGTGCGCAGCTCGTGGCTGGCGTCGGCGACGAACTGGCGGACCCGCATCTCGCTCTGCTGGCGGGCGGTGAGCGCGGAGGAGACGTGGCCCAGCATCCGGTTGAGGGCGGCGCCGACCTGGCCGACCTCGGTGCGGGGGTCCGCCTCGGCGTCGGGCACCCGCTCGTGCAGGTCGGGTTCGCCGCTGTGCAGGGGGAGTTCGGAGACCCGGGTGGCGGTGGCGGCAACCCGGCGCAGCGGGCGCAGGGCGACCCCGATCAAGGCCTGTCCGGCGAGGGACGCGGCGATCAGTCCGGCGAGGGTGACGGAGACCTCGACCCCGACGAGGGTGCCGACCGTACGGTCGACGTCGCGCAGCGGGATGGCGAGGACCAGGCTGCCGTCGGCGGCGCCGCGCACCCGGTAGCCGCCGAGTCCCGGTAGCTCCGTCTGCACCGGCCCGGGGCGGCCGTGGGCGGCCCGGCGGGCGGCGGCCAGGAGGGCCTGGGACTGGGTCTCGCCGAGGGGGCGGACGTGGTCGAGCGGGGAGCCGTCGCCGGAGGAGCTGAGCCCTGAGGCGAGGACCTTGCCGTCGGGGCCTAGGCGGATCCCCGCGGTCCCGTTCGGGTTGCCCGGGGCCAGCACGAAGCCGAGGCTGTTCTCCCGGGCCGCCTTCCCGGCGCCGGGGCCGCGGAATGCCATGTCGATGGAGACGCTGAGCTGCTCGTCGAGCCGGGCGACCAGGTACGAGCGCAGCGCGAGGGTGGTGACGGTGCCGATGGCCGCCCCCACGACGGCGATCAGCGCCACCGCCGAGACGACGAGCCGGGTCCGCAGGGACCAGCGGCGGCGGAGCAGGGCAGGACGCAGGGCCACTACTCGGCCGGCTTGATCAGGTAGCCGGCGCCGCGGCGGGTGTGGATCATCGGGGGCAGTCCGGTGCCGCCCTCCAGCTTCCGGCGCAGGTAGGAGATGTAGAGCTCGACGACGTTGGCCTGGCCGCCGAAGTCGTAGGACCAGACCCGGTCCAGGATCTGCGCCTTGCTGAGCACCCGGCGCGGGTTGCGCATCAGGTAGCGCAGCAGCTCGAACTCGGTGGCGGTGAGGTGGACCTCCTGGCCCCCGCGCACCACCTCGTGGCTGTCCTCGTCGAGGCTGAGGTCCCCGACGGTCAGGACCGAACCGCCCCGGGCCGCCTGGGCGGCGCCGGAGCGGCGGACCAGACCGCGCAGCCGGGCGACGACCTCCTCCAGGCTGAAGGGCTTGGTGACGTAGTCGTCGCCGCCCGCCGTCAGGCCGGCGATCCGGTCCTCGACGGAGTCCTTGGCGGTCAGGAACAGCACCGGGACCTGCGGGATCTCGCGGCGCAGCCGGCCGAGGACGGCCAGCCCGTCCATGTCGGGGAGCATGATGTCGAGGACCACCACGTCGGGGCGGAACTCCCGCGCGGCCCGTACCGCGCCCGCTCCGTCGCCGGCGCTGCGGACCTCGCAGCCCTCGTAGCGCAGGGCCATGGACAGCAGCTCGGAGAGCGAGGCCTCGTCGTCGACGACGAGGACCCGGCAGGGTCCGCCGTCGGGCCGCACCAGGGCCGTCGGGGTGGTGGTGGACGTGGACGCGTGGGAGGTGGTCGTCGCAGTCATGGCTTCACGCTGGCCGCCGCCTCTGAGAGCGTTCTTGCCCCAACCTGTGAATCTCCTGAGAAACGCCGCTCAGGGAGCGGGGGCCGGTTCGAGCCCGAACAGGCGGGCGCCGTTGTCGTGGCAGACGGCCCTCAGCCAGTCGTCGCCGAGGCCGAGGCGTTCGAGGGCCCGGAGCTGGTGCTCGTAGGGGTAGGGGATGTTCGGGAAGTCGGTGCCCAGCAGGATCCGGTCCCCGAGGTCCGCGAGCCGTCCGAGCTCCGCGGGCGGGAAGCCGCTCAGCCGCTCTGAGAAGTCGGTGAAGACCATCGTGGTGTCGAGGAGGACCCCGGGGTGGCGGTCGGCCAGGTCCAGGAAGTCGGCGTACTCGGGCATGCCCATGTGGGCGATGACCAGCCGCAGGCCGGGCGTGCGCTCCAGCAGCCGGCCGACGGGCCCCGGACCGGTGTACTTGCCCGCCACGGGGCCGGAACCGCAGTGGATCACCGTCGGGATCCCGGCCTCGGCCAGCAGCCCCCACACCGCGTCCAGCCGCTCGTCGTTCGGGTCGTACCCGCCGACCTGGAGGTGCGCCTTGAAGACGCGGGCCCCGCCCTCCACGGCCCGCCGGACGTACGCCGCCGCGTCCTCCTCGGGGAAGAAGGTGGCGGTGTGCAGGCAGTCGGGGGTGCGGGCGGCGAAGTCCGCGGCCCAGGAGTTGAGCCAGGCGGCCATCGCGGGCTTGTGCGGGTAGAGCATGGAGGTGAAGGCCCGGACCCCGAACTCCCGCAGCAGCGCGACCCGATGCTCCTCCTCGTGCCGGTAGGTGATGGGCCACGGGGTCCCGGTGAGCGGGCCGAATCCGTCGAAGTAGTCCCAGACCTTGCTCAGGACCCGCTCGGGCATGAAGTGCGTGTGCACGTCGACCAGTCCGGGCAGCCCGAGCCGCTCGCGGAAGGCGCGGAGCGCCTCAGCCGTTGCGGGCAAAGCCGTGGCTCCGCTCTACGGTCGCGACGTGCAGGGTGTAGCTCTCGTACCAGTGGTCGCGGCCCTGCTTCATCGCCGCCTGGTGTTCCATGTCCTCCCGCCACACCCCCAGGGACTCGTGGTCGCGGAAGTAGGCGACGGTGATCCCGAGGCCTCCGGGGGTGCGCGCGGACTCGTAGCCGAGGAAGCCGGGGTTGGCGGCGACGATCTCGTTCATCCGGGCGTTGGTCTCGGGGTATCCGCTCTCGTCGGGGGTACGGACGTTGCTGAATACGGCCATCACATAAGGCGGTTCGAACGCCTGCACGGGCTGGATGCTCATGCCCTCACCCTCGGCGGACGGCCCCCGGCGTGTCCACCGCAAACGGCCCCGGAAGCCCAAAGGGATCCAAGTTTTGACCTTGCCCGTTCGGCCTTGTCCGTTCGGCCTTGCCCGTTCGGCCTTGCCCGGCGGACGGCCCCCGCGTCCCGCGTCAGAACAGGCCGTCCTGCGCGGCCGGGGGCACCACCGGGGGGATGTCCGCGAGCGGCACGTCGGTGACCGCCCCCGCGGGCGCCGCGGCCAGTTCCCAGCCGACCAGCAGCCGGGTGTCCAGCACGAGCCCGTCGGCGAAGTGCAGGTCCGGCCCGGCGGCGCCCACGAGCCGGCCCGCGACGGTCCCGCCCGGCACCAGCTCCGTGACCACCCGGGCCGGAACGGGCAGGCCGTCCGGCCAGAACACCCCGGCGTGGTCGGTGACCTCGCAGCCCACCCGTTCCAGGGAGTCGGGCCACCCGGGCAGCGCGGCGGCGCGGGCGTGCAGCTCGGCGACCTCCCGGGCCCGCTCGGGCCCGCCCGGCAACCGCGCCCGTACCGCGCGCTTGCGGGCGTACGCGATCCGGTCGGGCACCCCGAGGGCGGCGCGCAGCAGTTCCTCGGTCCGGCGCGCGGCCATCAGCGGGCCGCGCCCCAGCCAGGCCCAGGTGACCGCCCCCTGTTCCAGCAGCCGGACGGGCCCGCGCTCCTCGGCGGTGATGCCGACCTTGACCATCCCGGGCCCGAACCAGGCCAGGTACACCCGGTACGGGCGCGGATCGGCGGCGTTGGTGTCGGCGGCCACCGAGAAGGACCGGTCGAGGCGGGCGCACTCGGGACACTGGGCCGATCCCGTCCGCCCGGGTACGGTCCGGGCCGCCGGGCACGGGGTCCGCTTGCCGGCCCGCCGCACCCCCGGGCAGCGCCGCTCGCCGCGCGCCTCGAAGGCCAGGGGCCGCCCGTACCCGAGGGGGCCGGCGCGCTCCCGGCCGGCCGGGTCGCACCAGCCGATGGCGGGGCCGCCGCCGCTCCAGCGGATGCCCGTGCAGCGCCAGGTCACAGCGGCAGGGACCGCTCGAAGAAGGTCTCCAGCACCACGGTGGCCTGGGTGCCGCTGACCCCTTCGATGGCGTAGAGGCGGCGCAGGACGTCCTGCAGCTGCCCGGTCGTGGCGGTGCGCACCTTGACCAGGACGGACGCGCTGCCCGCGATGATGTGCGCCTCCTGGATCTCGGCGATGGCCTCGAAGGCCTCGCGCGAGTCCCCCATCCAGGCGCGGGAGTCGACCATGACGTAGGCGAGCACCCCGCTGCCGACCGCGGCCGGGTCCACGTCGACCGTCGTGCGCCGGATGACCCCGCGCTCGCGCAGTTTGCGCACCCGCTCGTGGGTGGCGCCGGCCGAAAGCCCGACGGCCGCGCCGAGGGCGGCGTAGGACTGGCCCGCGTCCTCCTGGAGGCGCCGGACGAGTGCCCGGTCGATGTCGTCCACGCGCTGTTCCTCCCCTGGGACCCGCAGCTCTTGCGAAGACGGTACCTGATCCTGCAATCTCACGATCACGCCGAACAAAATTCGGCACACAACTCTTCTGGGGGAATCATGTCAGGTATTGCCGACCTCGCCTTGTACGAGATCCTGGACGAACGTTTCCGTACCGGCCGCTGCGCCAACGGCGACCTGCGCCTGGAGCGGCTCCACGACGACTGCCGCTGGGCCGAGGGCCCGCTGTACCTGCCGGCCTGGCGCCAGCTGGTGTGGAGCGACATCCCCAACGACCGGATGCTGCGCTGGGACGAGGCCACCGGCGCGGTCTCCGTCTTCCGCTCCGCGGCCGGGCACTCCAACGGCAACACCCTGGACCGGGAAGGCCGCCTGATCACCTGTGAGCAGGGCAACCGGCGCGTCACCCGCACCGAGCCCGACGGCCGGATCACCGTCATCGCCGACCGCTACGACGGCAAGCGGCTCAACAGCCCGAACGACGCGGTGGTCCGCTCCGACGGCTCGATCTGGTTCTCCGACCCCGACTTCGGCATCACCAGCGACTACGAGGGCCGGCGCGCGCCGAGCGAGATCGGCGCCTGCAACCTCTACCGCGCCGACCCGGCCACCGGCGAGGTCCGGCTCGTCGCGGACGGCTTCCTCGGCCCGAACGGCCTGGTCTTCTCCCCCGACGAGAGCGAGCTGTACGCGGCCGACACCCGCGCGGGCCACATCCGCGCCTTCGAGGTCGGCGACGACGGCACCCTCGGCGGGGACCGGGTCTTCACGGCCTGCCCCTCGGTGGACAACATCCGCTTCGACGACGAGGGCCGGCTCTGGGCGGCCGCGATGGAGTCGGGGGTGCACTGCTACGCGGCGGACGGCGACCTGATCGGCCGCCTGCGCGTCCCGGAACCCGTCTCGAACATCGCCTTCGGCGGCCCGAAGAACAACCGTCTCTTCATCACCGCCACCACCTCGCTCTACTCCCTGGTGATGTCGGTGACGGGCCTGCCCCGCGTCCTGCCGGTCCGGCCGTAGGGGGCCACCCGCATCCGGCGCCGGGGGCCGTCCGTCACCCGGACGGCCCCCGACAGCCGCCCGCAAGGGCTAGCGGGCCACGAACTGCGTCAGGATCGCCTGGACCTCGTAGATGTCCACGCCCTTGGTGAAGGTCTTCTCGATCGGTGCCGCGCTGCCCGATATCCAGATCTTCAGCTCGGCGTCCAGATCGAAGTGCCCGGCCGTCTCCACGGAGAAGTGCGTGATGCTCCGGTACGGGATCGAGTGGTACTCGACCTTCTTGCCCGTGAGGCCCTGCTTGTCGACCAGCACCAGGCGCCGGTCGGTGAACAGGATCGTGTCCCGGATCAACAGGTACGCGGCGTGCACCTGCTCCCCGTGCCCCATCAGACGGGCGTAGTCCCGCTGCGCCGAGCCGGGGTCGATGTGGTGGGCATTTCCGAACAGACCCATGGAGTCCCCCTTCAAAGGTTCAAACGACCATCTGATCGCGAAGGCTATCCACGGGGACGTGAGGACAATGCAAGAGGCCCCCCGGTGAACCGGGGGGCCTCTTCGGCTGTGCACTCGGCAGGATTCGAACCTGCAACCTTCTGATCCGTAGTCAGATGCTCTATCCGTTAAGCTACGAGTGCTTGGGCTTCCCGGTGTTTTCCGCCCGGTTGGCCTTGCGAGAACAACAATACATGGACCTCGCCGGGACGCGAAATCCATTAGCCACATGGCCTCTGACCTGCGAAAACGCCCCGGAAGAAGATCATCCGCCGGGATTCGCGGCCGGTCTGGAGCCCGCCGGGCTACCCACCGGGGGCCGTCCGAAACCCCGAACCCACCGGCCCGGCCGCACGGGCCCCGCGTCCGAGCCCTGAACGCACCGAAGCCCCGGTCCGTGAGGACCGGGGCTTCGTAAGTGCGGAGGCGGAGGGATTTGAACCCTCGATGGGGTGTAAGCCCCAAACCGCATTAGCAGTGCGGCGCCATAGACCGGACTAGGCGACGCCTCCAGCACACCGTCGCGTACGAAGGTGCGTGCAGATGATGACACAGCCGCAGGGCCGGTCACCAATCCGCTCCCACGGTACAAGGCGCCGGGCCCACAGGGCAAAGCCTTAAGGCACGCAACGTCGGAGCGGGGCGCGTCGTTGGTGAGGCGTACGACGTACGGACGACCTGGAGTGCCCCATGCTGCGTCTCGCCGCCTTCGCCGTCACCTCCGCCCTGGCCGCCGCGGCCGCCGGCCCGCTGCCACCGCTGCCCCTGGGACGGCTGCTGGTGTCCCCCGACCGCCTCACCGTCACCGTGTCCGACACCGGCAACCGCCGGATCGACGGCGCGTACCGGCTGGAATGCCGCCCGGTCGGCGGCGACCACCCCGAGGCCAAGGAGGCCTGCGACCGCCTGGAGCAGCTCTTCCGGGAGGGCAAGGACCCCTTCGCCGCCGAACCCGAGCGCCGGCTGTGCACCTTCCAGGACGGCGGGCCCGCCAAGGCCCGCATCACGGGAACCTGGCACGGACGGAAGGTGGACAGCACGTTCCACCGGAAGAACGGATGCGACATCGCCCGTTGGAACGACCTGGAACCTGTGCTTCCGAGTGCGCGTTCCTGACCTGGGAGGATGCGGCGGATGCGCGGTTTCCCCCGTCCATCCGCCACCTCGCCGCGGGACGGTGCCCTTAGACTCCTCCCGTGACATGCCGGTAGTCGTGGTCAGGGAGGAAGCTCGTCGTGAGCAGCAGGCCATCCCGAGGCGCTGCTCGCCTCGCAGCAATACTCGACGCGCTTCCGGACGCGCTGTTGCTCGTCAACGCCAACGGCACGGTCGTCAACGCGAATTCGATCGCCCTCGAGGTCATGGAGAGCCCGGGTACGGGTCTCGTCGGCCGCGGGGTGCTCGACCTCCTGCCGGAGTTCGACTCCAAGCTGATCCCCGGTTCGATGCGCCGTCCCGGTGACGACGAGGACGGCCGCGCCCGGCCCAAGCGGATGACCGCGCGCCGCACCGACGGCAGCGAGTTCCCCGTCGAGGTCACCAGCGCCCACCTCGACGGCCGTGACGCCTACCGCGAGCCCCAGCCCGCCTACACCGGCGACGAACTGCTGATGCTCGTCGTACGGGACCTCTCCGAGACCGTGGACACCGAGGCCGAGCTGGCCCGCTCCCAGCGGCAGACCGAGATGATCCTGCGCGCCGCCGCCGAAGGCGTCGTGGGCACGGACACCGACGGCCGGGTCGTCCTGGTCAACCCCGCCGCCGCGCAGATCCTCGGATACCGGGCCACCGACCTCGGCAACCGCGAGCTCCACGGGCTGATCCAGCACTCGCGCGCCGACGGCTCCCCCTTCCCCTTCGACGAGTCCCCGCTCGCCGACACCCTGCGCAGCGGGCGCAAGCACCGGGTCCGCGGCCAGGTGCTGTGGAACAAGGCCGGCCAGCCCGTCGCCGTCGACATGACCACCTCGCCCGTCCGGGACGGGGAGCTGCTCGTCGGCGCCGTCATGACCTTCACCGACCGGCGCCCCTACGACGCCCTCGCCGCGCGCCACGCCCAGCTGATCGCCGTCCTCGGCGAGTCGCTGCGCGGCCCGCTGGAGGAGCTGCGCGGGGAACTGGCCACCCTGGCCGCCGACGACGCGGGACAGCTGTGGCCCGAGGCCAACCAGCTGCTGCACCATCTGGCCGCCGGCTACTCGCGCATGACCACCCTGGTGGACAACGTGCTCGGCTACCAGCGGCTGGACGCGGGCAGCGACAAGCTCAAGAAGAAGAACGTCCTGATCAACACGGTCGTCGCGGCCGGTATCGACGGGGCCGTCGAGCTGATCGGCCCCGGGCGGGTGCAGTTCGCCGTCCACGCGCCGACCATCGAGGCCGAGGTGGACGCGCAGCGGATCTCCACCGCCCTCGCGCACCTGGTCGCGGACGTCGCGGGCGTGGACGCCACCGGCAAGACCCCCCAGGGCAGCGGCTACACGGACTCCACGATCGTGGTGGCCGCCGCCCAGCGCGGTGACGTCGTACGGATCGAGGTGCGCGGCCCCTACGAGGGCGGCGACCCCGTGCACGAGCCGATCGTGCGGGGCGTCGTCGCCGCGCACGGCGGGGTCCTGCAGACGGTGGAGGTGCCGGGTGCGCCCGGCGGGGCGTTCGTGCTGGAGCTGCCGCTGGGTTCGGGAGCCGGGACGGTGACCCTGCCCGATCCCGAACCGGAGCCGGAGCCGGATGCGGCCGACGGCCGCGAGGAGGCCGGAGAGGGCGGACTCGGCCGGACCGGTGCCCCCGACGGCCCCGGCGCTCCCGCCGGACGGCGGGCCCGGCGCGGGGTGGACGCCTTCCTGGAGGACGACGGCGACCGGGAGGAGCCCTCCGGGGCCCGTGAGGCCGGGGGCGCGCTGGCGCTGCCGTCCGGGCGGCGCCGCGCCGACGGCGGCCCCGCCGAGGCCCCCTCCGGCCCTGCGGAACTCGCGCAGTCCCCGGTGAACCCGGCCGGGCTGGGCACCGGGCGCCGACGGGGCCGCGACGGCGACGGCAGCGAGACCCCGGGCGGGCTCGAACTCCCGGGCGCGGGGCGTCCCGTACCGCCGCAGGGCACCGCCATGCCGGCGCTGCCGCCCGTACCGGCCGTGCCCCCGGTTCCGGTGACGGAACACCCCGCCGGGCGCCGCCGGGCGCTGGGGACCGCCGCCGCCTCGGCGCGGCCCGGCACCGGTCCGGTGCCGGCCTCCGGGCTCGGGGCTCCCGTCGCGCAGCGGCCGGTCGCTCCCCAGGGCGGCTTCGCCCTGCCCGCGGGTCCGACTCCGGCCGGCCCTCCCGCTTCCCCTTCCGCTTCCGCCCCCGCGGCGGCGTCCCCCGGCTCCGGTGAGGGCGACGGGGACTCCGACGGCCCGGGCGGGCGTCGGGGCCGACGGGTGCTCGGCGCGCCCGGCGGCAGCGAGCCGCAGACCCCCGCCGCCACCTCGGACGAGGGGGAGGCCGTACCTCCGACCGGGCGTCGGCGTGCGCTGCCCGCACCGCCCGCGTGGCCCGTTCCGGCGGCCCGGACCGCCCCCGAGGACACCGACGGCGCCGGCCGGCCCGCGGTGGTTCCCGCCGCCCGGCAGGCCGCTGACGCCCCGGCGGGCGCGGGGCAGCCGATCAGCGTGCGCGCGCTCGGCACCCTGGGCCAGGGCATCTCCGTGGACCCCTCCGCCGCGGGCACCGATGGGTCCGGGTCCGGCCGTCGGCGCCGGCTCTCCGAACCGGCCCCCCAGGGGCGCACCTTCGCCATAGGGGCCCCCGAGGCGGGCTCCGCCGAGGGTCCCGAGCCCTTGGACGGCCCCGGTGGCGCCGTCGAGGTGGTCAACCGTCCCGTTCCGCTTCCCGTGGACGACGAGCTGCCGCCCGAGCCGCTGGACAACCCGCGCCGGCTGCTGGTGTGGCCCGCGCCGGACGCCCAGACGCAGCAGGCGCTCAGCGACCGCGGCTACCGCCCGGTGATCGTGCACTCCCGCGAGGAAGTGGACGCGCAGATCGCGGCGTTCCCCGCCGCGCTGTTCGTCGACCCGCTGACCGGGCCGATCACCCGGACCGCCCTGCAGTCCCTGCGCCAGGCCGCGGTGGCCGCCGAGGTGCCCGTACTGGTGACGGCCGGGCTGGGACACGCCACGCGGGAGGCCGCGTACGGCGCCGATCCGGCCGTGCTGCTGAAGGCCCTCGCGCCCCGCGACAGCGAGCAGCACCCTTCCCGGGTCCTGCTCATCGAGGAGCACGAGGAGATCGCGACCGCGCTGACCGCCGCGCTGGAGCGGCGGGGCCTGCAGGTCGCGCGGGCCGGCGCGGACACCGACGCCGTGGAGCTGGCGACCCGGATGCGGCCCAACCTGGTGGTCATGGACCTGATGCAGGTGCGGCGGCGGCGGGCCGGGATCGTGGACTGGCTGCGTGCCAACGGGATGCTGAACCGCACCCCGCTGGTCGTCTACACGGCCACCGGGATCGAGCCGGACCAACTGCCGCGGCTGGCCTCGGGCGAGAGCGTGCTGTTCCTCGCCGAGCGGGCCACGACGGCCGACGTGCAGGGCCGCATCGTGGACCTGCTGGCCAAGATCGGGACCAACTAGTCATCCTGGCCCGATGGCCATCACCAGCACGTCCGAGCAGACCGTACCCGCCGACAACGGAGAGGTGAACCTGCTCATCGCGCGGCAGGTGGAGCCCGGGCACGAGGAGGCGTTCGAGGCCTGGGCCCACGGGATCCTGGAGACCGCCGCCGGATTCCCGGACCACCTCGGGTACGGACTCTTCCGGCCCGCGGCGGAGGGCGGGCCCTGGTTCCTGGTGCACCGCTTCCGCAACCAGGCGGCGTTCCAGCGCTGGCAGGACTCCCCGGAGCGGGCGCAGTGGTTCTCGAACTGCCTCGGCCACCACCACACCGAGATAGCCCGGCGCGAGCTGCAGGGCATGGAGACCTGGTTCGCCAAGCCGGGTACGACCCGGCCCGCGCCGCCGCGCTGGAAGATGGCGATCAGCTCGGGGCTGGCCATCTTCCCGATCTCGCTCGCGGGCAACGCGGTGCTCGGGCCGTACCTGGTGGACGTGAACTTCGTGCTGCGGACCGCCGCCTTCGCGGTGGTCTTCAGCACCCTGATGACCTACGTGGCCATGCCCGCGGTCAGCAGGCTGCTGCGGCCCTGGCTCACGCGCGGCTGATCAGGCCAGGGTGGTGACGTCGAGGTCGCCGTCGGCGTACTGCTTGCGGATCACCTTCTTGTCGAACTTGCCGACGCTCGTCTTCGGTACCGCCTCCACGACCGTCCAGCGCTCCGGCAGCTGCCACTTGGCGATCGACTCGGAGAGGAAGGCGCGCAGTCCCGCGTAGTCCACCGTGGCGCCCTCCTTGAGGACCACCGTGGCCAGCGGGCGCTCGCCCCACTTCTCGTCCGGGACCGCGACGACGGCGGCCTCGGCCACCTCGGGGTGCGCCATCAGCGCGTTCTCCAGTTCCACGCTGGAGATCCACTCGCCGCCGGACTTGATGACGTCCTTGGCCCGGTCGGTCAGGGTGAGGAAGCCGTCGGGGCTGATCACGCCGACGTCCCCGGTCTTGAGCCAGCCGTCGGCGCTGAACTTGTCGTCCGGGTGCAGGGGTTCCCCGGCCGCGCCGCCGTAGTAGGCGCCCGCGATCCAGTTGCCGCGCACCTCCAGCTCGCCCGCGGCCTCCCCGTCCCAGGGCAGGCGGTCGCCGGCGGGGCCGATGAGGCGGGCCTCGACGCCCGCCGGGAAGCGGCCCTGGGTGACCCGGTACGGCCACTCCTCCTCGGCGCTCAGTCCGGCCGGCGGGTGCGCCATGGTGCCGAGCGGGGAGGTCTCCGTCATGCCCCAGGCGTGGCAGAGCCGGACGCCGAGCTTGTCGTAGGCCTCCATCAGGGAGGGCGGACAGGCCGCGCCGCCGATGGTGACCTGCTTCATCGAGGTCAGGTCGCGCGGGTGGGCGGTGACCTCGGCGAGCAGGCCCTGCCAGATGGTCGGGACGGCCGCGGCGTGCGTGGGCTTCTCGCGCTCGATCATCTCGGCGAGCGGGGCGGGCTGCAGGAACCGGTCCGGCATCAGCATGTTGATGCCGGTCATGAAGGTGGCGTGCGGCAGGCCCCAGGCGTTCACGTGGAACTGGGGGACCACGACGAGGCTGGTGTCCCGGTCGGTGAGGCCCATCGACTCGGTCATGTTGACCTGCATGGAGTGCAGGTAGATGGACCGGTGGGAGTAGAGGACGCCCTTGGGTTCTCCGGTGGTGCCGGAGGTGTAGCACATGGCCGCGGCCTGGCGCTCGTCCAGCTCGGGCCAGTCGTAGTGGTCGGAGCGGCCCTCCAGGAGGTCCTCGTACTCGTGGACCCGTACGTCGAGTCCGTCGAGGGCGGAGCGGTCGCCGATGCCCGTGACCACCACGTGCTCGACGGTCGGCAGGTGCGGCAGCAGGGGGGCCAGCAGCGGCAGCAGGGTGCCGTTGACCAGAACGACCCTGTCGGCGGCGTGGTTGACGATGAAGACCAGCTGCTCGGGCGGGAGCCGCAGGTTGAGCGTGTGCAGGACGGCGCCCATGGACGGGATCGCGAAGTACGCCTCCACGTGCTCCGCGTTGTTCCACATGAGGGTGGCGACCCGCTCGTCCTGCCGGACGCCGAGTTCATCGCGGAGTGCTCCCGCGAGCCGGGTGGCGCGGACACCGATCTCGGCGAAGCTGCGGCGGTGCGGCTCGGCCTCCCCGGTCCAGGTCGTGACCTGGGACTTCCCGTGGATCGTCATCCCGTGCTGCAGTATGCGGGTGACGAGGAGTGGTACGTCCTGCATGGTGCTCAGCAAAGCGTCCTCCCGGTGAGCGCTGCGGCGCTGCGGCGGCTGTCGGATGCTGCCGATTCTGTGCACATACCGGTCGGCATGTCACTACCCGGGGGTACAACAGCGGGGCGGATCACTGTCCGGAGCCGCGGGCGGGTCGGTGTTTCACGTGAAACACGCACGTCTGTTTCACGTGAAACATCGCGGGGCCGGGCGGACCGTTGTCAGGGACCGGGGTCAGCGGACTGGGGTCAGCGGACCGGGGTCAGCTCCGGGTCCTCGCGGAGCTTGACGAGCGCGCGGGAGACGGCGCTCTTGACCGTTCCGACCGAGACCCCGAGGAGCTCCGCGGTCTGCGCCTCGCTGAGGTCCTCGTAGTAGCGCAGGACGACCATGGCCCGCTGCCGGTCGGGCAGCCGGGTCACCGCGCGCCACATCGCGTCGCGCAGCGCCTGGGCCTCGGCGGGGTCGGCGGTCGGCGACTCCTCGACCTCCGGGATCTCGTCGCAGACGAACTCGTCGACCTTGCGCTTGCGCCACTGCGAGGTCCGGGTGTTGACCAGGGCCCGCCGGACGTAGCCGTCCAGGGCCCGGTGGTCCTCGATCCGGTCCCAGGCGACGTAGGTCTTGGCGAGGGCCGTCTGGAGCAGGTCCTCGGCATCGCAGGGATTGGCGGTGAGGGACCGCGCCGTGCGCATCAGGACCGTGCCGCGCGTCCGGACGTACGCCGAGAACGACGGGTACGGCGTCGGGTTCGAGGCGAGTGTGCACACAGGCGTGGTCATGACTCCACGCTAGGAGCGGACGGCGCCCCTGGGATCGGCCGCAGGTGCCGAAGGCGGGTCCATCTCAGGTTGTAGGGCCGGGCCGCGACCCACCTCCTGTAGGTGGAGGAGGCGGGGCGCGGACCGGGACCGCGGTCAGACGTCGGCGCCCAGGATCAGCCCGGAGGTGGGCACCCCGGTTCCGGCCGTGACCAGCACGTGCCCGGCGCCGGAGACCTGGTTGACGGAGGTGCCGCGCAGTTGGCGGACGGCCTCGGCGATGCCGTTCATGCCGTGCAGGTACGCCTCCCCGAGCTGGCCGCCGTGCGTGTTGAGCGGGAGCGCGTCGGCGGCGACGAAGTCGGCGGCCTCGCCCGGTCCGCAGAAGCCGAACTCCTCCAGCTGCATGAGCACGAAGGGGGAGAAGTGGTCGTAGAGGACGGCCACGTCGATGTCCGCGGGGCCCAGGCCACTGGTGCGCCACAGCTGGCGGGCGACCACGTCCATCTCCGGGAGCCCGGTGAGGTCGTCGCGGTAGAAGGAGGTCATCGCCTCCTGACGGCGGCCGGCCCCCTGCGCCGCCGCGGTGATCACGGCGGGGCGTTGGCGCAGGTCCCGGGCCCGCTCGGCGGTGGTGACGACGAGGGCCTGGCCGCCGTCGGTCTCCTGGCAGCAGTCGAGGAGCCGCAGGGGCTCCACGATCCAGCGGGAGGCGGCGTGGTCGGCGAGGGTGATGGGCTTGCCGTGGAAGTAGGCGGCGGGGTTGTTCGCCGCGTGCCGCCGGCCGGTGACCGCGACGTGGCCGAACGCCTCGGGGGTCAGGTGGTACGCGTGCAGGTAGCGCTGGGCCGCCATGGCCACCCAGGAGGCCGGGGTGAGCAGGCCCCAGGGCAGGGCCCAGCCGAGGGCCGCGCCCTCCGCCGAGGGCTCGCGCTGCTGGACCCCGGAGCCGAAGCGGCGCCCGGAGCGCTCGTTGAAGGCGCGGTAGCAGACCACCACCTCGGCCACTCCCGTGGCGACGGCGAGGGCGGCCTGCTGGACGGTGGCGCAGGCCGCGCCGCCGCCGTAGTGGATGCGGGAGAAGAAGGAGAGGTCCCCGATGCCGGCCGCCTGGGCCACCGTGATCTCGGGGCTGGTGTCCATCGTGAAGGTGACGAGGCCGTCGACGTCGGCGGGGGTGAGGCCGGCGTCGTCGAGGGCGGCGTGGACCGCCTCGACCGCGAGCTTGAGCTCGCTGCGGCCGGAGTCCTTGGAGAACTCGGTCGCGCCGATGCCCGCGATGGCGGCCCGGCCACCGAGGTCGTCCCGGGTGCGGACGCTCATGCCCCGGCCCCCAGGGTGACGGTCACGGTGCCCGTGACGTGGTGGCCGATGCGGTTGGCGCCGACGACCCGGATCTCGGCTGTGTCCCCGTCGAGGGCGCTGACGGTGCCGGTGAGGGTCATGGTGTCGCCGGGGTAGTTGGGGGCGCCCAGGCGGATGGCGACCTTGCGCAGGACGGCGTGCGGGCCGAGGTGGTCGGTGACGTAGCGGCCGACCAGGCCGTTGGTGGTCAGGATGTTCATGAAGATGTCCGGGGAGCCCTTCTCGCGGGCGAGTTCCGCGTCGTGGTGCACGTCCTGGTAGTCACGTGAGGCGATGGCGCCCGCGACGATCAGGGTGCGGGTGACCGGGATCTCCAGGGGCGGCAGTGCGTCGCCGACGTTCATGCGCTCTCCTCCTGCGTCGCGGCGAGGGTGTCGCCCAGCTCGGCCAGCAGTGCGCTGCCGCAGCCCAGGTAGGCGTCCAGCTGGCGCCCCCACAGGAAGTGCCGGTGGACGGGGTGGTCCAGGTCGGCGCCCATGCCGCCGTGCAGGTGCTGGCCGGTGTGGACGACCCGCTTGCCCGCTTCCGAGGCCCACCAGGCCGCCGTGAGCGCGTGCTCGCGGGCCCCGAGCCCCTCGTCGATGCGCCAGGCCGCCTCGTACGTGGTGACCCGGATCGCCTCGGTGTCCATGTACGCGTCGGCGGCGCGGAGCATGACCCCCTGGTTCGTGGACAGCGGCCGGCCGAACTGCTCGCGGGTGGAGGTGTACTCGACCGCGCGGGCCAGCGAGCCGGCGCAGACGCCCGCCTGGAGGCCGGCGAAGGCGGTGCGGGCGGCGGCGAGCACCCGGTCGTAGGCGTCCTCGCCGCCCAGCCGCTCCGCTGCGGCGCCCGTCAGGGTCAGTCGGCCCGCCGACCAGGGGGCGGTCGTCTCCACCGGCGCCGTGGCCACGCCTGGTGCGTCCGTCCGTACGAACCACAGGGCCCGCTCCGCGTCGGGGACCAGTAGGTGCGTGGCGTCGCGCAGCCAGGGGACGGCGGGCGCGGTGCCGGTGAGCCGGCCGTCGGGCGTGGCGGTGATCCGGCCGAGGTCCGGGAACGCGCCGGTGGCGACGGCCTCGCCGGAGCCGAGCGCGGGCAGCAGGGCGGCGCGCTGGGCGGGGCTGCCGTGGGCGGCGACCGGCAGGATGCCGTACGCGCAGGTGGCGGCGTACGGGACCTGCGCGGTGGTGCGGCCCTGCTCCTCCAGCAGCAGGACCAGGCCGAGGAGGCCGACCTCCTCGACGGCCGCGGTCAGTCCGGCGGAGGTGAGGGCCTTCCACAGCTCGGCGTCGCTGCCGGTGCCCGCCGCGGCGAGGCGTTCGTGGGTGGCCAGGTCGCGGAAGACGCGGGCCGCGAGTCCGGCCGCCGCGGTCTGTTCCTCGGTGGGGTGGAAGTCCACGTCAGCCCGCCTCTCCGCGGAAGACGGGGAGTTCGAGCGTGTCGTCGACGCGCAGGAACTCCAGCCGGACGGGCAGGCCGATGCGGACCTTGTCGTAGGGGACGCCGGTGATGTTGCCGATCACGCGCACGCCCTCGGCGAGCTCGACGAGGGCCACCGCGTACGGCGGGTCGAAGGCGGGGAAGGGCGGATGGTGCATGACGACGTAGCTGAAGACCGTGCCGGTGCCGGCCGCCTCGACGGTGTCCCACGCGGGGGAGGCGCAGGCGTTGCAGCCGGGCAGCCAGGGGAAGCGCAGGGTGGCACAGGCGGTGCAGCGCTGGATCAGCAGCTTGTGCTCGCGGACGCCGTCCCAGAACCCCTGGTTGTCGCGGTTGATCACGGGACGGGGGCGCGGCGGCTTGGGCGGGGCCTGTGGGGGCGCGGCGGCCGGGGCGTACTTGAGGATGCGGAAGCGGTGCGTACCGGCGGGCTCGCCGTTCGCGTGGACGTCCATCCGGGTCGTCACGAAGTGCCCGGTGCCGAGTCTGGTGGTCTTGCGCGGGGAGACCGATTCGATGACGGCGTCGAAGGTCACCGTGTCCCCGGGCCGCAGCGGGCGCAGGTACTCCTGCTCGCAGTCGGTGGCGACGACGGAGGTGCAGCCGGCGGCGTCGAGGAGGGAGAGGAGCTCGTCGTAGGCGGAGGAGCGGTCGGTGTGGCCGGAGAGCCCGCCCATGGTCCAGGCCTGGAGCATGGTGGGCGGGGCGATGGCGTCCGGGCCGGCGTAGGCCGGGTTGGTGTCTCCCATCGCCTCGCACCAGTGGCGGATCATCGGCTCGTTGACGGCGTCCTTGGCGCGGCCGGCGGTGGCGGCGGGGCGCCCTTCGAAGGTCTTGAGCAGGTGGTGGAACCGGTCGTCCCGGTCGTCCCTCTCGGCGCTCCCGGTCGCCGCGTCCGCCGTCATCGCTTCCTCCCCTTCATGCCGAGCCGCATCATGGCGACGATCTCCCGCTGTACCTCGCTGACGCCGCCGCCGAAGGTGTTGATCTGGGCGGCCCGGTTCATCCGCTCCAGCTCGCCGCCGGCGAACGCGTCCGGACCCCTGAGCAGGGCTTCCTCACCCACCACCTCCTGGCAGATCCGGTACACCTCGACGGTGGACTCGGTGCCGAGGAACTTCACCCCGCTGGCGTCGCCGGGGGCCAGGGTGCCCGCGCCGACGTCCTGGACGAGGCGCCAGTTGAGGAGGCGTACGGCGGCCAGGCGAGCGTGCGCCTCGGCCAGCCGGGACCGTACCCAGGGCCGGTCGGCCGGGCGCTCGCCGGTGGCGGGGTCGGGGGTGCGGGCGTGGGCGAGCGCCCCCGCGTAGAAGTCCTCGGCCTGCATGCCGATGGCGGCGAGGGCGACGCGTTCGTGGTTGAGCTGGTTGGTGATCAGACCCCAGCCGCCGTGTTCGGGGCCGACGAGGTGGCCCACGGGGACGCGGACGCCGTCGTAGTACGTCGCCGTGGTGGTGAGGCCGCCGACCGTGTCGATGGGGGTCCAGGCGAAGCCGGGGCTGTCGGTGGGCACGAGGACGATGGAGATCCCCTTGTGCTTGGGCGCCTCGGGGGCGGTTCGGCAGGCCAGCCAGATCCAGTCGGCGTTCTGGGCGTTGGAGGTGAAGACCTTCTGCCCGTCGATCACCCAGTCCCCGCCGTCGCGGACGGCGCGGGTACGCAGCGAGGCGAGGTCCGTACCGGCCTCGGGCTCGGAGTAGCCGATGGCGAAGACGATCTCGCCCCGCAGGATGCGGGGGAGGAAGTAGTCCTTCTGCTCCGGGGTCCCGTACTTCATGAGGGTGGGGCCGACGGTGTTCAGGGTGACCATGGAGACGGGGGCGCCGGCCCGGTAGGCCTCGTCGAAGAAGACGAACTGTTCGTCGGGGCCGCGTCCCCGGCCCCCGTACTCGACGGGCCAGCCGAGGCCGAGCAGGCCGTCGGCGCCGATGCGGCGCAGGAGCGCGCGCTGGGCGTCCGGGTCCTCGGGCACCCCGTCCGGCAGCAGGTTCCGGAAGTACTCCCGCAGTTCGGTGCGCAGCCTCAACTGGCCTTCGGACGGGGCGAGGTGCACGGCACTGGCCTCCCGGCATCGCGTCGGACGAATGGATCTGACTGTCCGTCAGATCCACTGCCGATGTCAAGGTCGGGAGGGGCCGGGACCGGGGCACGGGGAAGGGCGCCCGCACTACCGGACCCCAGCCGGTCCGGTCGTACGGGCGCCCTCGACGTGCGGCACTGCTCAGCCGACTCCTACCACCAGGGGCGGAAGTTCACCGCGATGTGGGAGTTGGCCTGATGGATCGCCGTGAGGGCCGATCCGTTGGCCTGCGCGCGAGATTGCTGCCGCCCACACCGCTGCCCACGGTGCCGGCGACGCTCGCATTCGTCCGGACATGCCGAAGAGGGCCGCATCGTCCGGGAACCCCGCCGTCTCCCGGTCCTACGGCCCTGCCTTACCAAGCTTCACGCCCCCCGCACGCCCCCGGCGCCCGCCGGGGCCAATCCACCGTGCCCCACTCCCGGGGGCACTCCGCGGCGCGATCCACGGCCACGACGACCGGGCTCCAGCGCCTGCGCACCTACGTCTCGTACGTTCCCTACCGGCCGTACCTGCCCTACCGGCCGTACCTGTCCCGCCTGCCTTGCCTGTCCCACCCGCCTTGCCTGTCGCACCTGTCGTGCATGTCGTGCCTGTCCCGTCGAGCCACCACGGGTCCCGCCACTACGCCGCGAGCGCCATCCGCCCCTGCTCCACGCCACCACCGCGCACGCGCACCACATCCGCGCCCACACCAACACCCACGCCCACACCCGCGTCCGTACCACTCGCACCGACAGCACGTACCGCTTCGGCCGCGAGCGCTGCCGCGGTGATGGACCGCCGGACCGAAGGGCTCTTGCCGTGCGCCTCGGCACGGATCCGCTGCTTGATGGTCGGCGGGAGCGAACCGCCCCGCATCATCGCCCGCCACGTCCGTCGCGCCACCGGAACCGGCCGGCGCACGGCGGGGGCCATCGGAGTGGTGACGGTGGCGGCGGCCTCGACCGGGGCCGCCTTCCCGCCGAAACCGAGGGCGGTCAGGACCGCCACGAGTGCTGCGAGGAGGGTGGTCCAGATCGACGTGATGCTGCTGCGGTGGGTCATGACGAGCGCCTCATTCCTCGATGTTCCGACGGGCGGATCTGCATACATTCGTCATGATGTGGCCGCAACCGGACCGCCCCCACCACGCGCGCCGTTCTTCTGACAAACACCACTCGTATGAACCAAAGCCGCGTTCCGGCCGCTGAAAGGATCATGCGACAACCAGCACCACCGGAACGCACGAAGGGCGGGCCCCACGCCGGGGCCCGCCCTCTGACCTGGGGATCAACCGCCAGGAGGCTCGGAAGGGTGGAGGAACCGCGGGGCCGCGCCCGCACTACGGCTGCGGCGGCTTGCCTTCCCCTTCGGGGCGCCCCAGCTGGTCCTTGATCTTGTCCTGGGCCATGTCGACCTGACCGGCGTACTTGCCCTGGGTCTTCCCGTCGACGTAGTCACCGGCCTTGTCGACGGCCTGACCGGTCTCTTTCTCGTGGCCCTTCAGCATCTGCTTGAGCTTGTCCATCATGGACATGGATGCTCCTTCCGCTGTGTTCCGTCCCCTCCAGCATCGCGGCCCACCCCGCACACCGCATCCGCGCGGCACCGCGCCCGCCTACGTGCCCGGAAGCGACGAACGGCCCCCGACCGGATTTCCCGGTCAGGGGCCGTTCTCATGCGGTGGGTGTGGGATTTGAACCCACGGTGACTCGCGCCACGACGGTTTTCAAGACCGTTCCCTTAGGCCGCTCGGGCAACCCACCTGGCCGGTACAGAGTACCGGGATGTGGAGGTGGGTGGGGTGGGTGTTTCCGGGGCGTTGGGGGTGGTCGGGATCAGGAGGTCTGGGCCTTGTCGTAGGCCGCTTTCGCCTCGTTGCCGAAGTAGGGGCCGAACATCCGGTTCGGCAGGAAGTTGTAGCCGAAGCTGTTCACCGACACCTGCGTGCCCAGGCCGGTCGCCTCGTCGAAGTCCTGGAGCCAGGGGCCGCCGCTGGAACCGCCCGTCATGTTGCAGCCCAGGCTGTGGTCCTTGGTGAGCAGGAAGTCCTTGCCCGTGGTGCCGCTGCAGTAGACGAGCTTGGTGCCGTCGTAGGGCGCGGCCGCCGGGAAGCCGAAGGAGTACATCTTCTTGGTGTAGCCGCCGTTGAAGAGGATGCCCTGGGCGCCGACGACCTCGCTGAGCTTCCGGCCGTTCGACGGGGCCACCACCGCCAGGCCGACGTCCATGTTCATGTCCTCGCTCGCCGCCCACTGGTCGGTCGTGAGGGTCTTGGTCGCCGGCCACTGGCCGTAGGGCGCGTTCCCGTTGTCGTAGGCGGGGACGAAGACCCAGTTGGTGTGCCAGGCGCCCTGGTATTTCACGCAGTGGCCTGCCGTGATGACGGTGCTGCCGTTGGCGCTCGTGATCGAGTCGCCGGAGCAGGAGGCCGTCCGGTCGCCCATGGTGAAGAAGACCCGGCCCGACGTCCGCACGATCGCCCCGCCGCCTGTCCAGGCCCCGCCGGCCTGCGGGAACGAGGTGGGGGACGCCGCCGCGGTGGGGGCCACCCGGAGGGTGGGGCCGGGCGCGGCCGGGGTCGTACGGGCGGAGCCGGGGGCGGCCGCCACGTCCAGCGGGGTGGCCTGCCGCATCCGTTCCGCCGTCCAGAATCCCGCCGTCTGCGACGGCCGGAACGAGGCGGGCGGCTCCGCGGCGGCCGAGGGGGAGGCCGCCGTCAGGGCCCCGGCGAGCAGGGCGCCCGCGGCGAGGAGGACGGACACGGCCGTGCGATGACGATTCACGCAGGACTCCTTCTGCCGTGCCCGGGCCCGTGTGACCCGGGCAGGGTGGGGTGAAGAGCTGTCGGTGCGGATCGGCTGTGCGGCTGTGCGGGTGAGCACGCGTGCGGGTGAGCTGGTGTACGGGTGAGCGCGTGTGCGGGGGCACCGTCGCACGCGCGCCTCGAAATGTCAGCGGGCAGTCCGGACGTTCGGTCGGTTCCGGCCAGGAAATGGCCAACTCCCGCTGGAGCGGGGGGTCATACGGTGAGCAGGACTCCGACGTACGAGACCCCGGCCACCATCACCCAAGCCCCCAGCCCCAGCAGGGCCGCTCGTCCCCCGGTCCGGGCCAGGGTGGGGAGGTCCACCGCGCTGCCCAGCCCGAACAGGGCCGCCGCCAGCAGCAGCCCCTGTGCGGTGTGTGCCCACTCCAGGGCCACGTCCGGCAGCACACCCGTGGCGCGCAGCGCGGCCGCGGCCAGGAACCCCACCACGAACAGGGGCACCGGAGCGGGCCTGCGCCCCGAGGAGGTGCGCACCCCGCGCCGCCGGGCGCGCATCGAGAAGGCCACGGCCGCCACCAGCGGAGCCAGGAGCGCCACCCGCATCAGCTTGACCAGTACCGCCTCGCCCAGCGCCCCGGGCCCGGCGGTCTGGGCCGTCGCCACGACCTGTCCGACGTCGTGGACGCTGGCCCCCACCCATCGCCCGAAGGCGAGGTCGGAGAGCCCCAACGGGCCTTGGAGAAGGGGGAGCACGGCGATGGCGAGCGTCCCGCAGAGGGTCACCAGCGCCACCGAAGTGGCCACGTCCTCCTCGTCGCTGCCGGACACCTCGCTCACCGCGCCGATGGCCGAGGCCCCGCAGATCGAGTAGCCGGTGGCGATCAACAGAGGCTGGTCCCCGGGGAGTCCGAGGCGTCGGCCCAGCCAGACGGTGCCGAAGAAGGTGGCCGCGACCACGCCGCTCACCATCGCCACCGTCGCCCAGCCCAGCCGGACCACCTGGTCCAGCCCCAGGGCGAGGCCCAGCAGGACGATGCCGATGCGCATCAGGCGCCGGCCGGCCAGCGACAGACCCGGGCGGGCCGGTCCGCGCACCACGCCCCGTAGACCGGGGAGGTGGGCCGCCGCGATGCCGAGCACCACCGAAGCGGTCAGCATCGGTACGGCCGGGACCATCTCGTGCACGCACCACGCCACCAGGGTCCCGGCGGCGGCCAGGCCCAAACCCGGCCAAGAGGTGGATGTTTCACGTGAAACACGGGGCAGTCGGGGCCGCACCGGCCGGTGGACGGTGCGGTTCAGGAGGGCCATCAGCCGGTCGGTTCCGGGTAGACGCGGCGCACGCTGCTGCCCAGGCGGCCCACGTCCGCCCCGTAGACGTGCAGGGATATCGCCGTCGTACGACAGGAGTTGCGCACCTTGTGGATGTCACCGGGCGGGGCGAACCCGCAGACGTCCCCCTGGCCGTTGACCACTTCCTCGGTCGCCACGAGCCGCGCGGCACCGCCGGGTCCCGCGGCGGGGGCCAGCCGGTAGCGGACCTCGCTCTCGGCGCCCTCGTGCACCCCGGCCACGCACCAGGAGACGTGGTCGTGGATGGAGGTCTCCTGGCCGGGCAGCCACACCAGGGCCACCACGGAGAAGCTCCCGTCGGGCTCGGTGTGCAGGATGTGCTGCCGGTACCGGTCGGGGTGCCCCTCGCGCTGTGCCGGAGTGAGCAGCTCGGGCTCGCCCAGGTGCGGGGCGAGGCGCTCGCCGACGAGGTAGGCGGTCAGGTCGGGGGCCAGCCCCCGGTCCACGACGGTGCGGATCTCACTGACGAGGGCGGCCATCCTCGCGGTCGTACGGGCCGGCGTGGTGGTGGTCATGGGAGCAGCGTCCGTCGCCGCATCCATCACGTCCAACGACAGTTCTTCCCTGAAATCCCAAGCTGGGCTTATGGATCGAGGGTGGGTGGAGCCGGAGGCTCAGCAGCCGATCCGGTTCGCGGCGACGCGCTTCAGCTCGTCCAGCACCACGGCGGTCGCCGGGATCCGCAGGTGGTCGCGGTAGACGTAGGCGGCGATGTGACGGCGGGCCGCGGGCTCCAGCACCCGCCCGCAAACACGGCTGAGGGAGAGCGAAGGCAGCACCAGCGCGGGCATCATCGCGACGCCCAGCCCCTGCGCGACGAGGCTCTGGACCACCAGGTTGTCGTCGGTGGCGAACCTGATGTCAGGGACGAAGCCCAGCTCGGCGCATTCGTGCAGCAGGTTGGCGCGACATCGGGGACAGCCCGCGATCCAGCGTTCCTCGGCGAGGTCGGCCAGGTGCACGGCGCGGCGCCGGGCGAGCGGGTGACCGGTCGGGAGCAGCACGGTCAGCTGGTCCTCCAGGAGCCTGACCTCGGCCACCTCCTCCGGGATCTCCTCGTGCAGCCCGGGATAGGTGAAGGCGAGGGTGATGTCGCATTCGCCGCGCTGGAGGCGGCGCAGGGACTCCGGGGGCTCGCCCTCCAGCAGCTCGACCTGGACGCCGGGGTGGTCCTTCGCCAGCCCGCTGAGGGCCTCGGGGACGAGGGTGACGTTGGCGCTGGGGAAGCCGCAGACCCGTACCCGCCCGGTGCGCAGCCGGGTGTACGCCTTCAGCTGGGCCTCGGCGGCCGAGAGGGAGCCGAGGATCGACTCGGCGTGCCGGGCCAGGGACTCTCCGGCCTCGGTGAGCTTCATCTTCCGGCCCACGCGGGTGAACAGCGGAGTGCCGACGGCGCGTTCGAGCGCCTTCATCTGCTGGGTGATCGCGGGCTGGGTGTAGCCCAGGACGCGAGCGGCCGCCGAGTACGAACCCGCGGCGACCACTTCATGGAATGTCCGTATGTGCCGTGAATCGAACACGAGCGAAGCATAAGCAGATATTGGGAGGGGCCGTAGACGGAATCCCGCCCACGGCCCCTCCCATCAAGCCAGTGTCGAGCGGCTACTTGTCGCCGACCCGCGAGCCGAGGGTGATGTCGACCGTGGTGGGCTTGCCGTCCCGCAGGTAGGTCAGCTTCACGGTGTCACCCGGCTTGTACGTCCAGATCAGGCTGATCAGCGTCGGACCGCTGTCGACCTGCCGGCCGCCGAACTCGGTGATCACGTCGCCGGGCTTGAGGCCCGCCTTGCCGGCCGGGCCGTTGGGGTCGACCAGCTCGTTCGCGGCCGCGCCCTGCTCGGAGATCTTGGCGCCGTCGGTCTTGGCCTGGAGGTCGACGGAGACCGAGATCACCGGGTAGACCGGCTTGCCGGTCTTGATCAGGGAGTCGGCGACGTTCTTGGCCTGGTTGATCGGGATGGCGAAGCCGAGGCCGATCGAGCCGGCCTGCCCGCCGCCGAAGCCGCCGTTGCCCGCGGACTGGATCGCGGAGTTGATGCCGATGACCGCGCCGCGGCCGTCGAGGAGCGGACCGCCCGAGTTTCCGGGGTTGATGGAGGCGTCCGTCTGGAGGGCGCTCATGTACGAGTTCTTGCCGCCGGAGCCGTCGCCGGAGGCCACCGGACGGTTCTTCGCGCTGACGATGCCGGTGGTGACCGTGTTGGACAGGCCGAACGGGGCGCCGATGGCGATGGTCGAGTCGCCGACCGCGACCTTGTCGGAGTCACCGAGGGCCAGCGGCTTGAGGCCCGCCGGCGGGTTCTTCAGCTTGAGCACGGCGACGTCGTAGCCCTGGGCGCGGCCGATCACCTCGGCGTCGTACTTCTTGCCGTTGGAGAAGGTCGCCGAGAGCTTGCCACCGTTGGCGGCGGAGGCCACCACGTGGTTGTTGGTGAGGATGTGGCCCTGCTCGTCGTAGACGAAGCCGGTGCCCGTGCCGCCCTCGCCGTCCCCGGCCGAGGCCTCGATGGTGACGACGCTGGGCAGCGCGGACGCCGCGAGGCCCGCGACGGAGCCGGGCTCGCGCTTGACGTCCTTGGGCGTGCTGGCGGTGATGGTGGTCGAGCCCGAGGCTTCGTCGCCGCGCTGGGCCGCCCAGTAGCCGACGCCACCGCCGATGCCGCCCGCGAGGAGGGCCGCCGCCAGGACTGCGGCGACCAGGCCGCCCCTGCCCTTCGGCTTGGGCTGCGGGGCGCCGTCGGTGTGGAGCGGGGTGCCCCAGCCGCCGCCGTGGCCGCCCTGGCCGCCGTACGCGGGCACCGCGGGCGGCGGCGGGGGCCAGCCCTCGGCGCCGTACGCCGTCGGGGCGTCGGCCGGGGGCTGCGACTGGGTGTTCCCGTAGGCCGGGGGCTGGTCCTGCGGCCGGGCGTACGCCGGGGGGCCGGCCGGGGTGGGCGGCAGCTGCTGGGTCTGCTCGGCGCCGGGCACGGGCTGCGCGGAGGCGGCGGCCGGGTCGGGGGTGGGGGCGGCCACGGGCACGGGGGGTGCGGACGGGGCCGCGGGGGGTGTCGGGGCCGCGGTGCCCTCGTTCTCGGTGCTCACAGCGCTCTCTCCTCAGTCACACACGGCCTACACGGCTACTGGAAATCAGGCGATCCCGGGCCTTTCACCGGCCCGGCACCGGTCCGACTGAACGTTCGACGTGCCGCACAAGTTCCAGGGGGAAGCCTTTCCCATGCCCCGTCAGAGCACTGTAAGCCGGACCTGTGCATCTCCCCCCATCCTTTATCTCCGACATATCAGGCGCATCCTCAGGACTCACCCCGACGCGGGACGGCCCCTCGGTGGCACCATGACCAGGTGACCCACGCAATGCCGCGCCCCATCCAGGTCGTCGCCCACCGCGGCGCCTCGGAGGACGCCCCCGAGCACACCCTGGCCGCCTACCGCAAGGCCATCGAGGACGGCGCCGACGGCCTCGAATGCGACGTCCGGCTGACCGCCGACGGCCATCTGGTCCTGGTCCACGACCGCCGGGTGAACCGCACCTCGAACGGCCGCGGCGCGGTCTCCGCCCTGGAGCTGGCCGAACTCGCCGCCCTCGACTTCGGCTCCTGGAAGGACCGCGAGGAGTCCCCCGACTGGGACGGCGACCCCGAGCGCACCTCCGTGCTCACGCTGGAGCGGCTGCTGGAGCTGGTGTCCGACGCCGGGCGCCCCGTCCAGCTGGCGATCGAGACGAAGCACCCGACCCGCTGGGCCGGACAGGTGGAAGAACGCCTGCTCTTCCTCCTCAAGCGCTTCGGACTCGACGCCCCGCCCGCCGGGGGACCCCACCCCGTCCGGGTCATGAGCTTCTCCGCCCGCTCCCTGCACCGGGTGCGGGCGGCCGCCCCCACCGTCCCGACCGTCTACCTGATGCAGTTCATCTCGCCCCGGATGCGCGACGGGCGGCTGCCGGCCGGCGTGCGGATCGCCGGGCCCGGCATGCGGATCGTGCGCAACCATCCGGGCTACATCCGCAAGCTCCAGGCCTCCGGGCACTCCGTCCACGTATGGACCGTGAACGAACCCGGAGATGTTCAGCTATGCGCTGATCTGGGTGTAGAAGCGATCATCACGAACCGGCCACGCCAGGTTCTGTCACAGCTGGGACGCTGACGTCCCGTTTTGCGCACCCGTCACACGCACCCCGTACGTGACAGGGTGTGCCCCGGCGCATCCGCTCCGCGTTCAATGGTCATGAATGCGTCAGAGGCCCTCGTCAGGGCGGTTTCCGGTCCAGGCCATTGGGGCATCCAGACCATGGCGTGGGGCTAAGGAGGTTCCGGGGGTGACGTTGGTGATGGCACAGGAAGTGCCCACGTCGTCGTGCATGGACATTCGCCATGGGCCGGCGGGCGTGGGCGAGGCGAGACACCGCATGCGCGAACAGCTGCGCATCAGCGGCCTGTCCGAATCGGTCGTGGACGATGCCGTGCTGATCCTTTCCGAACTGCTCAGCAACGCCTGTCGGCACGGCCGGCCGCTGGGCGCACGGGAGGTCGGCGACGGGGAGATACGCGCAGCCTGGCGCGTCGACACGGCGGGGCGGCTGACGGTCGAGGTCACGGACGGCGGCGGTCCCACGCGCCCCGTCCCGTCCACGCCTTCGGTCACCGCGCGCGGCGGCCGGGGACTGAACATCATCAGCGCCCTGGCCCAGGACTGGGGCGTCCGCGACGGAGCGGCGGGTGAGGTCACCGTGTGGGTGATCGTGGCCCACGGGCCCCGGCACGACGATTTCGCTACGCGCGTCACTGCCCCGGCGATCGACTTCGTGTCGGCCTTCGACGACCTGGATCCCTGAAGCGGATCCCCGGTCCGGAACCCGACCGCAGCACGGGCCATCCGCACGGGTCAGCCGCACGGGCATCCGTCCGGGCATCCGTCCGGGCATCCGTCCGGGCATCCGTCCGGGCATCCGTCCGGGCATCCGTCCGGGCATCCGTCCGGGCATCCGTCCGGGCATCCATCCGGGAGCGCACGCCGACCGCGCTCCCGGCCGCACCCCACCGGTTCCGGCGGTACGAACGGCTAGGCTCGCGCCAGAGACACCGCCGTACCGCCGCAACCGGGAGACACCCACGATGGCCAAGAAGCGCCCCGCCGCGAAGACCGCGAAGCCGCAGATCCAGAACGGGGAAATCCCGGTGGTGGGCGCCCGCGAGCCCTGTCCCTGCGGATCCGGGCGCCGCTACAAGGCCTGCCACGGCGCAGCCGCCTCGCACGCGGTGACCGAGCACGTGCGGCGCCCCTTCGAGGGACTGCCGGGCGAATGCGACTGGGTGGCGCTGCGCGAGCTGGTCCCCGCGGCGACCATCCCCCTGACCCTCAAGGGCGGCCTGCCCGAGGGCGTCCCCTCCGTCACGCTGGTGACCGTACTGCCCATGGCCTGGCCGGCCCTGCGCCGCGAGGACGGCTCCGTCCTGATCGGCCTGCAGAACGACTCCACCTCCGGGGACCTGGCCCGCGACATGGCCGACACCCTGGAGCGCGCGCTCGTCGCCGAGCCGGGCACCCCGGTTCCGGCCCGCCGGGTTCCCGCCGAGGGCAGCCGACTTCAGGATCTCCTGGACCTCGACGGCGTTTTCGAGCCGGTTGTGCACAGCGGCTTCGAATTCTGGATTCCGGAGTCGGAGAACGCCCAGAACGCCTCCCCGGAGATCGCCGCCTCGCTGGAGCGGGCCAACGCCGCCGCCATCCCCACCGTCAAGCTGGCCTCCGTGGACTCCGCCTACTGGTGCGAGACCCCGGACAAGAACCACCTGCGCTGGGTCATGCCGCACCCCGAGGAGAAGCTGCTCGACGCGCTCGCGCGGCTGCACGCCGCCGGCACCTCCTCGCTCGGCGAGGGCACGAAGCTCGTCGGCTCCTTCCGCGCGCACGGCCTGATGGTCCCGGTCTGGGACCTGCCCACCGGGGTCACCGCCGAGGACGTGGAGAAGCCCGCCGCGGAGTTCGCCGAGCGGCTGGCCGGGGCCCTCGCCACGGATGCCCCGCTGACCACGGAGGAGCGCCGGGCGCGTGGCGGTCTCACCAACCGCCAGGTGACGCTCAGCTGACGTCCGCACAGTCCGCGAGGCCGGTGACCGGAGTCACAACTCCCGCTAATCGCCTGCAAATCGATGTCTGAATATCAGAGATCGAATTTGCGAACAGGCGATCTCTTGTTACCGTTCTTGTAGCCCGGTCGCTGGTGCATCCCCCGTCGCCAGCGACCGGGCGCTTACTTTTCAGGTGGCGCTCAACCCTCGCGGGGTGCCGGTGAGTTGCTCCCGGACCGCAGCAGCAGTCGCCCTTCATCATCCGGAACTGCAAACTCCGCAACGGCCGAGTAGCCGTCGGGCGCACCCACCGATTCGCCCCGGGGCGTCTCGCACAGGCCCGGCTCGTCCCCCGGACCGACCGCACAGCGGATCTGCACGGTGCGGCCGGCCGGCCCCATGACGGTCAGTACGGCGTCCAGGGCCCGCCCGCTCGTGTTGCGGTAGTAACTGCGGCCCCAGGTCTGCCCGTCACCCTCCAGCACGCAGGTCTGCGCCTCCAGACCCTGCGGAGCGGTGAGCTCGGGTCCGCAGTGGGAGTCCGTGCGGGGCTGTTCGGCCGGCCCGGGGCTCGCGGCGCGGTCCGCGGCGCGAGCCGCCGCGTCCGGCGTACGGGAAGGACCCGACAAGCCGAGCGAGGAGAGCAGCCCTCCCCCCTTCCCGTCACCCTGACCGGCGAGATCCGGCCCGGCGATCGCTCCGGCCAGGGGGAGCGACAGGATGGTCAGCACGCCGGCGCCGATGGCGATCAGACGGAGATTCATCCGCCGAAGATAGCGACGCGGGAATGGGGCCCGGAGATCCCCGCGCCCAATTCCCTTGGAAACCCGTCGCACCGACACTCGTACGAGTGACTCAGTACGCGAGCCGGCTGCCCCCGCCGGGAGCCCCGCTGCTCGCCTCGACGAGCGCGTCGACGACCGCCTCGACCTCGGGCAGCCACAGGCCGTCGCGACCCGCCGCGGGCTCCCGCTCCCAGCGGACCTGCCCGCCGCCGGAGGCCGCCGAGGGCGGCAGCAGCAGGTACCCGCCCTCACCGTGGAAGCGCAGCGAGGACGGGACGTGGTCCTTGGCGTAGAGGAGTTCGCCGAGCCGCTCCAGCGAGTACGGCGCCACCAGCAGGGACCAGCGGGTGGGCGTGGCGACGATCGGGCCGAGCCGCATGCCCAGCGCGTCCAGCCGTACGACGGCACGCGCGGCCGCCCCGGCCGGCAGGCTCACCGCGCACGGTGCGGTCCCGCCGGTGGCCAGCAGCACCGGGGCGGCGGGCCGCCGGGCCCACCACCAGGCCACCATCCGGGCGTCGGCCGTCGCCGCCAGCAGCCCGGGATCGAAGGGATGGGCTCCGGGCACCACGCAGTCGGGGTCGGGGCAGGCACAGCGGGTGCTGTCCGCACCGGCCCGGCCGACGCCGGGCAGTACGGGCCACTGCCAGAGGGTGGCGCAGCTCAGGGCGCCGTCAAGGAGGGACACGGCCGCCGCGTCCGCGGCCGCCGCGGTGGAGCGGGAGGCGGCGCGCGGGAATTTGAAGCGATCGCGGAGCCGCTGGAGACGCCTTCCGAGGATCTCGCGCATGAGCGCTCGTTCCTTTCCGTTGAACGCCGAGGGCCACATCACACCATGTAAGCGGTGTTTCACCACACGTACACGTTTCGCGTCACTGTCCGCCGGAAGCAGGTTCACACGGTTCGTGCAGTTTTCTCATCGGGTCCGTCAAACGTCCGGCGGGGTCCGCTGCCAACGCCCCGGACGGCCCGCACCGGTAACAGGACCGGCTGCCGCCGCTAAGGACGACGGCCCACACCGGGCGGTTCCCGGCGGTGCCGGAGGCGCCAACTGGCCCCGGCCACTGCCGATTACGTACCCGGAGTGCCCGTGACGCCCGTCCAGTCGATCGCAAAAACCGTCCGCTTCCCGCGTTTTCCGGCCAAGTTTTAGCCCTGGCTCGACCGTGAGTTGCCGTCCCACGGACACCAGGATTCCCGCCTGGGCAATGCTGGACATCGCTCCTCGTGTGCGTGTAGATGTGGATCCATCGATGGCGGCGCAGCACGATCTGGGGGTTTGCGATGCTATATGGCGAATCGCACCAGGTGGAAAGGCGGACGCCATGAGCGCCCCGCATCTGCCGAAAGTGGCTGGAATCGATCCAGCAGTTACAGCGTCAGCGCACACTCCGGCGCCCACGCCCGTTTCCAGCTCACCCTCCACCCCGCCTCGAACCGCCCCCGCCCAGGCCGCACCGCCTGCCGCGAGCAGCGTCATCCAGGACCGGCTGGCGGGCATGGTCTCGGACCTCACCACCCTCCACGAGCTCACCGAACGCCTCGCCCGCGCCAGTGACCTCGCCTCCTCCCTCCAGGAGTTCCTGCGCGCCGGCGCCGCACTCGTCGGCGCCCGCCGCGGACTCGTCGTCCTGGAGCCCTCCGACGGCCTCGGCCCCAGCACCACGATCGGCCTCGGCCTGGGCCGCGCGGACCTCGGGCACATCGAGACGGTGCCGCGCAGCGCCACCTCCTACGGACGCATCCTCGACGGACTCCCCGACGCCCACGGCGGCTCCGAGGTGCTCCCCGAACCCGGCTCCCCGGTGCCGTCCCCCGCGGCCGGCGGCCACGAACCCGCCGTCGACCCCCGCCACCGCGAGGTGGCCGCCCGGCTCGGCTACGCCGCCAGCTACGCGCTGCCCCTGACCGCGGACGCCACCGGCCGGCTCGGCGCCGCCGTCTGGCTCTACGACGAACAGGCCGAGCCGGACGACCGCCAGCGCGACCTCGTCGGGCTCTACGTCCGGCACGCCGCCGAGCACCTGGCCCGGATGCTGGAGGTGGAGCGCTCCCGCGCCCGGCTCGCCACCGTCTCCGAGGAACTGCTGCCCAGCCGGCTGCCCCGGATCCCCGGCGTCCAGCTCGCCGCCCGGCACCACACCGGACCGCGGGGCGGTGGCGACTGGTACGACGCGCTCCCGCTGCCCGAGGGCGCCATGGGACTGGCCGTCGGCTCCGTCACCGGCTCCGGGCCGAGCGCCGTCGCCGCGATGGGCCGGCTGCGGGCCTCGCTGCGCGCGTACGCCGTCATGGAGGGGGAGGACCCCGTCGCGGTCCTGTCCGACCTGGAGCTGCTGCTGCGCCTGACCGAACCCGCGCGCTCGGCCACCGCGCTCTTCGCGTACTGCGAGCCCGCCGCCCGGAAGATCATCCTCGCCGGGGCCGGGCACACCCCGCCGCTGCTCATCGGCGAGCGGCGCACCGAGTACGTGGAGACCTCCCTCTCCGCACCGCTGGGCATGCTGGCGTGCTGGGAGGCGCCGAGCGTGGAGATCGAGCCCGCACCCGGAGAAACGGTGCTGCTCTACACGGACGGCCTGCTGCGGCGCACCGGCGACCCCATGGACCGGGCGTACGCCCGGCTGCACGCGGCGGCCGCGGGGGTCCCCCGTAGCGCCCGCGACGACCCGGCGGCCCTCTGCGACCACATCCTGCGCACCGTGCTGCCCGGGGAGGACCCGGACGCCGTGGCGGCCGACCCGGCCGAGGACATCGTGCTGCTCGCGGCCCGGTTCGACTGACGCGGGGCCCGTCGCCCGGTATGACTGATATGTCACAGCCATCGCCGGGCGCCGCCTCCCCCCACATACGATGAACGGGGTCCGCACCCGGACCCTGCGTAGTCGTAGCGGCTGAGGAGAAGACGTGGCGGACGAGCTCACCCCGGAGACCCCGGCAGAAGAGCAGCCCCAGAAGAAGCACAAGCAGCGCAAGAACGGCCTGTACCCGGGCGTCAGCGAGGAACTCGCGGAGAACATGCGCACCGGCTGGGCCGACACCGAGCTGCGCGGTCTGGAGCCCATCGCCCAGGCGGGACACACCGCCGACCGCCGCGCCGCGCTGTCCGCACGCTTCCCCGGCGAGCGCCTGGTCGTCCCGGCCGGCCGGCTGAAGACCCGCTCGAACGACACGGAGTACCCCTTCCGCGCGTCGACCGAGTACGCCTACCTCACCGGTGACCAGACCGAGAACGGCGTGCTGGTCCTGGAGCCCACGGGCCCGGCCGGCCACACCGCCACCGTCTACCTGCTGCCCCGCTCCGACCGGGAGAACGGCGAGTTCTGGCTGTCCGGCCAGGGCGAGCTGTGGGTCGGCCGCCGCCACTCCCTGACCGAGGCCGAGCAGCTGCTCGGGATCCCCGCCAAGGACGTGCGCGAGCTGGCCGACGCCCTCGCCGAGGCCGAGGGCCCCGTGCGGAACGTGCGCGGTCACGACGCCGTCATCGAGAAGGCGCTGACCGACAAGGTCACCGCCGAGCGCGACGAGGAACTGCGGGTCTACCTCTCCGAGGCCCGAGCGGTGAAGGACGCGTTCGAGATCGGCGAGCTCCAGAAGGCCTGCGACTCCACCGTCCGCGGCTTCGAGGACGTCGTGAAGGTCCTCGACAAGGCCGAGGCCACCTCGGAGCGCTACATCGAGGGCACCTTCTTCCTGCGCGCCCGCGTCGAGGGCAACGACGTCGGCTACGGCTCCATCTGCGCCGCCGGCCCGCACGCCTGCACCCTGCACTGGGTCCGCAACGACGGCGACGTCCGCCCGGGCGACCTGCTGCTGCTCGACGCCGGCGTGGAGACCCACTCCCTCTACACCGCCGACGTCACGCGCACGCTGCCCATCAACGGCACGTACACCGACATCCAGCGCAAGATCTACGACGCGGTCTACGAGTCCCAGGAAGCCGGCATCGCCGCCGTGAAGCCGGGCGCGAAGTTCCGCGACTTCCACGACGCCTCCCAGCGCGTGCTCGCCGAGAAGCTCGTCGAGTGGGGCCTGGTCGAGGGTCCGGTCGAGCGCGTCCTGGAGCTGGGCCTGCAGCGCCGCTGGACCCTGCACGGCACCGGTCACATGCTCGGCATGGACGTCCACGACTGCGCCGCCGCCCGCACCGAGGCCTACGTCGACGGGACGCTGGAGCCGGGCATGTGCCTGACCGTCGAGCCCGGTCTGTACTTCCAGGCCGACGACCTGACCGTGCCCGAGGAGTACCGCGGCATCGGGGTCCGGATCGAGGACGACATCCTCGTCACCGAGGACGGCAACCGGAACCTGTCGGCCGGTCTGCCCCGCACCTCGGTCGAGGTCGAGGCCTGGATGGCGCGGCTCAAGGGCTGACGCGTTCCTCAAGTGACGGTGGGCGGGAACCGGTCCGGTTCCCGCCCACCGGCGCGTGCGGGGCCTGCCGCCTGCCGCCTGCCGCCTACGACACCTTCAGCAGCGCGTCGTCGCGCCACTTCAGCATCTTGTCGAAGCTCACCACCGCTCCCCGGCCCGGCCGGTTGCGCAGGCGGACGTGGTCGGAGAGCTCGGCGATCAGTCCCAGGCCCCGGCCGTGCTCGGCCAGGGAGGGTCTGCGGCGGGACACCGTGGCGGGCGGGAACCCGGGGCCCGAATCGGTCACCTCGATGCGGCAGCGGTCCCCGTCCAGATAGGCCGTGACGTGGTACGCCTCGGTCCCGTCCGGGACACCGACGGCACGGGCACCCCCGCCGGAGGCCCCGCCGTGACCGCCGTGACCACGGTGGTCTCTGCGGCCACCACCGTGCTCCACCGCGTTCGCACAGGCCTCGGTCAGGGCGACCGACAGGTCGAAGGAGATGTCCGGATCCACCCCCGCGGTCTCCATCGCCCCCAGCAGCAGTCGCCGTGCGAGCGGCACGCTCGCGGCTTCGCGCCTCAAGTGGAGAGACCACCAGATGCTCATACGGATACCTATTGCCGCCCACGGGCGGGCGTAAGCCCCCGAGCGCCGGGAGAGCCCTCATTCGGCCGATGCGACACTCCCGGACGCCGGTGTATGCCCGGCCGGGACGCCGTTTCCGGCCCGCCGCTGACTACGCACTGTGCCCGCGCTGACGGCACGCCGTGCGCGCGCTGACCTTGGACCGGAACCCTACGGTCCCTCCAGTACCTGCCGTATGCAGGGCTTAAGCGCAGTGCGATGATGGCCCGGCCATGACTACCACCCACACGACACGCGCCGGAGCAGACCTCCGGACGACCCGGGCCGCGGTGTTCACCGCGGTCTGCGTCGCGCTGTCCGCAGCCGGCCAC
This sequence comes from Streptomyces sp. NPDC004667, assembly GCF_040609475.1. Taxonomy (NCBI): domain Bacteria; kingdom Bacillati; phylum Actinomycetota; class Actinomycetes; order Kitasatosporales; family Streptomycetaceae; genus Streptomyces; species Streptomyces sp. NPDC004667. The sequence continues at coordinate 78,511 of NZ_JBEXKC010000008.1, forward strand.
GCCGTGGCCTCCTGCGCGACCGTGCCGTGGTGGGCACTGGCCCTGGCGTTCGTCGCCGTCTTCGCGGTCGCGGCACCCCTCGCGGGGCGCCGCCGTCCGCTGCCCGGCATCGCCGCCGGGCTCGTCGTCGGCCAGCTCGGACTGCACGCGCTGTTCGGACTCGGCCAGCACGGCGCCACCGCCGCCCAGGCCCCGGCCGAGGGGGCCGACACCTCGCTCGCGGCGCTCGCCGCCCGGCTGGTCTGCGGGGGCAACTCCGTACCGCTCAGCCCGGCCGACGCCCGGCAGATCCTGGAGACCGCCGGACTGGACCCGGCCGCCCTGGCCGGGGAGGCCGCCGCGCAGGCCCACATGGCCCACGCGCACATGGCCTCCGCCTCCGCGGAGCCCTCGATCGGCCTGTTCAGCCCCGCCATGCTGGCCGGCCACCTGCTGGCCGCGCTCGCGGCCGGCTGGCTGCTGGCCCGCGGTGACGCCGCGCTGTTCCGGCTGATCGAGCTGTCCCGGCTGTCCCGCGAGGCCGACCCGGTCCGTCCGCTGCGCGCCGCGCTGGCCTTCGTACGCGCCCTCGCGGCCGGACTCCCCGGCGCGCCCGCCCGCGGCCCCCGGGCCCGCCGCACCACGGCGGCACCCGCCGTCGCGACCGGCCGCGACGCACTCCTGCACACGGTCATCAGGCGCGGACCGCCCGCGGCGGCGTTCGCCCTCGCAGCCTGACGCGGCACCCCACTCCCCGTACGCACAGCGGGAGCACCGGTGCCGCGACCTCCGCGCGCGCCCGTGCCCGGAGCCACCGTCACCCCTGCATCCTGGAGTGTTCCCGCCGTGAAGACCTCTCGCGTCTCCCTCGCCGCCGCCCTCGCCGCCGGCGCCGTCCTCGTCCTGTCCGGTCCCGCCTTCGCGCACGTCAGCGTGCAGCCCTCGGGCGAGGCGGCGAAGGGCGGGTACGCGGTCATCAACTTCAAGGTGCCCAACGAGCGCGACAACGCCTCGACCACGCAGCTCGAAGTGAACTTCCCGGTGGACCAGCCGCTCACGTCCGTGATGCCGCAGGACATCCCCGGCTGGACCGTCACCGTCGAGAAGAGCAAGCTCGACAAGCCGCTGACCGTGCACGGCAAGCAGATCAACGAAGCCGTCACCAAGGTGACCTGGACCGGCGGCAAGATCGAGCCCGGCAAGTTCCAGCAGTTCCCGGTCTCCGTCGGCAAGCTCCCCGACAACGCCGACCAGATGGTCTTCAAGGCCATCCAGACGTACGACAACAACGAGGTCGTGCGCTGGATCGAGGAGAGCAAGCCGGGCGCCGCCGAGCCGCAGAACCCGGCCCCCGTGCTGAAGCTGACCGCCGCCAATGCTGCCGACGGCCACCACGACGACGACGCGGCCAAGCCCGCCGCCGGGGCCACCGCCACCGAGGGCGACAAGAAGGACGCGCACGACGAGGCCGCCGCCAAGAGCGGCTCCGACACGACGGCCCGTGCCCTCGGCATCGCCGGCATCGTGATCGGCCTCGGTGGCGTCGCCTTCGGCATCGCCTCGCGCCGCCGCGCCTCCTGACACCGCGCGCCCACGGGCGCTGTCGTTACGAGTACGTCCGTACCATCCCCGATCACAGGGACACCTCTTCATGCGCACCACACGTGTGACGGTCGCCGCCCTCGCGGTGGCGACCGCGCTCGCCCTCACCGCCTGTGGCGGTGAGACGGCCAAGAACACCGGGACGGTCACGCAGATCTCCGGCCAGAAGAAGGCCGGAGCCGCCACCGTCCTCGACCGCCCCTTCGACAAGCCGGAGCTGGTCCTCACGGACACCACCGGCAAGCCGTGGAACCTGCGCGAGCAGACCAAGGGCCGCCCGACCCTCATCTACTTCGGCTACACGAACTGCCCGGACGTCTGCCCCCTGACGATGAGCAACATCGCCGTCGCCAAGAAGGCGCTCCCCCAGGCGGACCGGGACAAGCTCCAGGTCGTCTTCGTCACCACCGACCCCGAACGGGACACCCCCGACTCCCTCGGCGCGTGGCTCAGGGCCCAGGACCCGTCCTTCACCGGACTGACCGGGGACTTCGCCACCATCCAGGCCGCCGCACGCTCACTCGGCATCGGTATCGAGGCCCCCAAGAAGGAGGCCGACGGCAGCGTCGTCTCCATGCACGGGGCCCAGGTCATCGCGTTCTCGCCCAAGACCGACGAGGGCTACGTCCTCTACGGCGAGGGCACCACCGTCGATGACTACACCAAGGACCTGCCGAAGATCGTCAAGGGAGAGAACCCGTGAACACCCGCACCACCCGCACCCTCGCCGTCGCCCTCTCCCTGACGGCGGCACTCGCGATATCCGGCTGCTCGTCCTCCGACTCCTCCGGCTCCTCCGCCGCGTCCGGCTCCTCGGACGGCGCCGGGGAATCGGCCAAGCCGAAGATGACGGTCAGCGGGGCCTTCATGCCCGAACCGGTCAACGACAAGATGGCCGGCGCTTTCATGGTCATCAAGAACGACTCGAAGACGGCCGACAAGCTGACCGCCGTCACCAGCCCGCTCTCGGACGATCTCCAGATCCACGAGACCAAGGACCAGAAGATGCAGCAGGTCCAGGCCATGGACGTGCCCGCGAACGGTGAGCTGAAGCTGGAGCGCGGCGGCAGCCACGTCATGTTCATGGGTCTCAAGAGCACGCCGAAGGTCGGTGACAAGATCACCGTCGAGCTGCGTTTCGAGAAGGCCGACCCCGTCAAGGTCGAGCTGGACGTCAAGGAACGGACGTACAACGCGCAGAACTCCAATGCCCACTGACGGACCGAGGAACTGACACGCCATGACGGCCACCGCCCCCGCTCCTTCACCGGCCCGCGCCGCCCGAGCCACGGCATACCTGCCACGGCTGGCGCTGGTCCTCGCAGCCCTGCTGGCATCCCTGTTCACCGCGGCCTCCCCGGCCACGGCACACGCCGCACTCACCGCGAGCGACCCCAAGGAAGGGGCGGTGGTCGCCACGGCACCCGCCCAGGTCACCCTCTCCTTCTCGGAGCAGGTCGCCATGGGTGACGACTCCATCCGCGTCATGGACCCGCAGGGCAAGCGGGTCGACACCGGAGAACTGCGGGACATGTGCAGCGGATCGACCGTCCGCTACGGCACTGCCCTGCACACCGGCCTGCCGAACGGCACCTACACCGTCGCCTGGCAGGCCGTCTCCGCCGACAGCCACCCGGTCTCCGGCGCCTTCACCTTCTCCGTCGGCGCCCCGTCGGCCACCAGCGTCTCCCTGCCCGACCGGCAGGTGGGCGGCGGGCCCGTCGGCGTCGTGTACGACATCGCCCGCTACGCCGCCTACGCCGGGTTCACCGTCCTCGTCGGCGGCGCCGCCTTCATCCTGCTGTGCTGGCGCCGGGGCTCCGCCGAACGGCCACTGCAGAAGCTGGTGCTGCGCGGCTGGGTCACCCTCACGGCCGCCACCCTGGCGATGCTCGTGCTGCGGACCCCGTACACCGGCTCCGGGAAGTTCGCGGACGTCTTCGACCTCGACGGGCTCCGGGCCGTCCTGGAAACCAAGACCGGCGCCTCCTTCGTCTCCCGGCTGCTGCTCCTCGGCGCGGCCGCCCTGTTCATCGCCGTGCTCTTCGGGGCCTACGCCCGGCGCCAGAAGGCCGTCGGCGAAACCGCACCCGTCGGGGCCGGCGAAGCCGACGAGGCCGCCGAAGCCGACGAAGCCGGGGCGGACGAAGAGGCGAAGAAGGAGACGAGCGACCTCGCCTTCGGGCTCGCCATCGGCGGCACCGTCGTGGCCGGCGGCATCGCCGCCACCTGGGCGCTCGCCGAACACGCCTCCACCGGAATCCAGCCCGGCATCGCGATGCCCGTCGACATCCTGCACCTGCTCGCCGTGGCCACCTGGCTCGGTGGCCTGGTCGCCCTGCTGGTCGCGCTCCACAAGGTGCCTGACATCGAGCGGGAGGCCGTCCAGCGCTTCTCCAAAGTCGCCTTCATCAGCGTCCTGGTACTCGCCGTGACCGGCGTCTACCAGTCCTGGCGCCAGCTGGGCAGCTGGTCGGCCCTGACCGACACCAGCTACGGCCGGCTCCTCATCATCAAGGTCTCGCTGGTCGCCGTCCTGGTCGCCATCGCCTACCTTTCGCGGAAGTGGACGGGGCGGCTCGGGGAGGTCCGTTCCTCCGAGGCCGCCGAGGCCGGGGCATCCGTGGAAGAGCCCGCCGAGGTGCTCACGGGGGCCGATGTTTCACGTGAAACATCGAGCGGATCCGACGCCGACCCCCGACGGGCCGCACAGCTGGCACGTCAGCGCGCCGCCCGTGAGAAGGCTCGGGAGAAGCAGGCCCGCGACGCCGATCCCGGCCGCGCGGGGCTGCGCCGCTCGGTGCTCGCCGAGGCCGGTGTGGCCGTGGTCCTGCTGGCCGTGACCACCGTCCTGACCAGCACCGAACCCGGCCGCGCCGCCCAGCTGGAGACGAACCGCAGCGCGTCCGGCCCGGCGGTGCCCAACCGGGCCGTCAAGATCACCCTGCCGTTCGACACCGGCGGCCAGAACGGCAAGGGCACCGTCCGGCTGGAGCTCGACCCGGGCCGCGTCGGCGCCAACACCCTGCACCTGTGGGCCGACGGCGAGGACGGCCAGCCCCTCGACCTCCCCGAGATCAAGATCGCCTTCACCCTCCCGGCCAAGGAGATCGGCCCGCTGCCGGTCGTCCCGGACCGTGACGCTCCGGGACACTGGAGCGCGTCCGGGGTCCAGCTGCCGCTCGCGGGGGAATGGCGCATCGACGTGACCGTCCGTACCTCGGACATCGACCAGACGACCGTCCAGAAGAACGTGAAGATCGGCTGAAGAGCGTGACCGAAAGCACCGGGAGCAACCCCGACATCGAGATCTCCCGGCGCAGGCTGCTGGGCACCGTCGGCGCCGCGGGCGCCGCCGGGCTCGCACTCGGCGCCACCGGCGGCGCCCTGGTGCACTCGGCGGTCTCCGACTCCCCGGCCGGCGCCTCGGGCGCCGCCGGGTCCGCCGGCTCGCTCGGGGCCACCCGGGTCGCCTTCGAAGGGGACCACCAGGCGGGCATCACCACCCCGCTCCAGGCCAAGGGGCACGTCCTCGCCTTCGACCTGGCCCCGGGCGCCGGGCGCAAGGAGGCCGCCGCGCTGATGCGCCGCTGGTCCGACACCGCACGGCGGCTCATGGCCGGCGAGACCGCCCCGACGTCGGACAGCGGGATCGCCCTCGACGCGGGGCCGTCCTCCCTGACCCTCACGTTCGGCTTCGGACACTCCTTCTTCGAGCGCACCGACCTCGTGACGCGCCGCCCGGCGGCCCTCGACCCGCTGCCGGACTTCTCCTCCGACCGCCTCGACGCCCAGCGCAGCAACGGTGACCTGTGGGTGCAGATCGGCGCCGACGACGGACTCGTCGCGTTCCACGCCCTGCGCGCGATACAGAAGGACGCCGGCGAGGCCGCCCGGGTGCGGTGGCAGATGAACGGCTTCAACCGGTCCCCCGGTGCCACCAGCACCCCGATGACGGCACGCAACCTGATGGGCCAGGTCGACGGCACCGGGAACCCGAAGCCCGCCGATCCCGACTTCGACCGGCGGATCTTCGTCCAGGGCGCCGGCCCCGGGCCGGCGGAACATTCCTGGATGGCCGGCGGATCGTACGCGGTCGTCCGCCGGATCCGGATGCTGCTCGACGACTGGGACAAGCGCTCCCTGGCGCAGCAGGAGCAGGTCATCGGCCGGACCAAGGCCACCGGGGCACCCCTGACCGGCGGCAGCGAGACCACGAAGCCCGCCCTGGACAAGCTCGGCCCCGACGGCAAGCCGGTCATCGCCTCCAACGCCCACGCCCGGATCTCCGCCCCGGAACAGAACGGCGGCGCCGCGATGCTGCGCCGGCCCTTCTCCTTCCACGACGGGATCGCCCCCGACGGCACGCCCGACGCCGGACTGCTCTTCATCTGCTGGCAGGCCGACCCGCTGCGCGGATTCGTGCCGGTCCAGCGCAAGCTCGACCGCGGCGACGCGCTGTCGGAGTTCATCCGGCACGAGTCGAGCGGTCTGTACGCCGTCCCGCCCGCGCCGCGCAGCGGGGAGTACGTGGGGCAGCACCTGCTCGAAGGGTGAACAGCCCCACGGGGGCGGGTGCCCCGGCATTAGGCTGATCGCATGTCGGCCACCCGCTTCACCTATCTCGGTCCCGAGGGCACGTTCACCGAAGCCGCCCTGCGCACCCTGCCGGAAGCCGCCACCCGGGAACTCGTCCCGATGGTGTCGGTCCCGGCCGCCCTGGACGCCGTGCGGGGCGGCGAGGCCGCCGCGGCGCTGGTGCCGATCGAGAACTCGGTGGAGGGCGGGGTCACCGCCACCCTCGACGAGCTGGCCTCGGGCGAACCGCTGATGATCTACCGCGAGGTGCTGCTGCCGATCGCGTTCGCGCTGCTGGTGCGGCCCGGGACCAAGCTGTCGGACGTCAAGACCGTCACCGGGCACCCCGTGGCCCAGCCCCAGGTGCGCAACTGGCTGCGGACCCACCTGCCCGACGCGGTGTGGGAGTCGGCGGCCTCCAACGCCGACGGTGCCCGGCTCGTGCAGGAGGGACGCTTCGACGCCGCCTTCGCGGGCGAGTTCGCGGCCGCCACGTACGGGCTGGAGGCGCTGGTCACCGAAATCCACGACGCGCAGAACGCCGAGACCCGCTTCGTGCTCGTCGGCCGGCCCGCCCGGCCGGCGGCCCCCACCGGCGCCGACAAGACCTCCGTGGTCCTGTGGCTCGGCGACGACCACCCCGGTGCGCTGCTGGAGCTCCTCCAGGAGTTCGCCGTGCGCGGGGTGAACCTGATGCTGATCCAGTCCCGCCCGACGGGAGAGGGCATCGGCAACTACTGCTTCGCGGTCGACGCCGAGGGCCACGTCTCCGACCGCCGGGTGAGCGAGGCGCTGATGGGCCTCAAGCGGACCTGCCCGCAGGTGCGCTTCCTGGGCTCCTATCCGCGGGCCGGGGTCGCTCTGAGTGAGGTGCGCGCCGCGCGGCCGGGAACCTCCGACAGTGACTTCACGGAGGCCTCCGACTGGCTGACGCGCTGCCTCGACGGCCGGGCGTAGGCCTTCGTCCACTGTCCACAGAGTTATCCACAGGCCGAGATGGGGACCTGGGGACAAGTCGACAGAGCGGCACGACAAGGTCGACAAATCGGCCGGGTGGCCCAGGTTTCGCGCTGGGGAGCGGCAGGTGAACGGCGTCACCCGTGTATCACCGATCAACTCTTTGGAGCGAGTCATTCCCACCCGAATGAGTGTGTGAGGGCGGTTTGAACCCTGACCGGCCCCGACCGCTCGCCGATCCCTATTGATCTAATTCCGTGTCCACAGAACCGGCGCACAGCCTGTGGATAAGACGGCTCCAGGGGGAATTCCTGTGGACAAGGAAGCCCCCGCGCGGCTGCTCAGGCCCCGGCCAACACCCGCCGTTGTGCCCCTTTTCGGGGAATGGGACCGGTTTTATCGACCGGCCCGCAGGAGCCGGATCCGGCCGCCGGGCAAGACTTTTACATTCGTGCCAATTGGGACATAGCGACACGCAGCGTGATATCGATGTGATCCCGGGAAGCCCAGCCCGGTAGCCTGGAGGGGTGATTGACCTTCGGCTGCTCCGTGAAGACCCTGACCGTGTCCGCGCCTCGCAGCGCGCCCGTGGAGAGGACGTCGAGCTCGTCGACGCACTCCTCTCCGCCGATGAGCGCCGCAGGTCCTCCGGCATGCGCTTCGACGAGCTGCGCAACGAGCAGAAGTCCCTCGGCAAGCTCATCCCCAAGGCCTCTCCGGAGGAGCGGGCCGAGCTGCTGACCAAGGCCGAGCAGCTCAAGCAGGACGTCAGGGCCGCCGAGGCCGAGCAGAACGAGGCTGACGAGGCCGCCAAGAAGCTCCTGCTCCAGCTCGGCAACATCGTCCACAGCGACGTTCCGGTCGGCGGCGAGGAGGACTTCACCGTCCTGGAGACGCACGGCACGATCCGCGACTTCGCCGCCGAGGGCTTCGAGGCCAGGGACCACCTGGAGCTGGGCGAGTCCCTGGGCGCCATCGACGTCGAGCGCGGCGCCAAGGTGTCGGGTTCGCGCTTCTACTACCTCACCGGTGTCGGCGCCCTGCTGGAGCTGGCCCTGGTCAACGCCGCGATCGCGCAGGCCACCGAGGCCGGCTTCATCCCGATGCTCACCCCCGCGCTGGTCCGCCCGCGCGCCATGGAGGGCACCGGCTTCCTCGGCCAGGCCGCGGAGAACGTCTACCACCTGGAGAAGGACGACTACTACCTGGTCGGCACCTCCGAGGTCCCGCTCGCCGCGTACCACATGGACGAGATCATCGACGCCGACAAGCTGCCCCTGCGGTACGCCGGCTTCTCGCCGTGCTTCCGCCGCGAGGCCGGTACGTACGGCAAGGACACCCGCGGCATCTTCCGCGTCCACCAGTTCGACAAGGTCGAGATGTTCTCGTACGTCGCGCCGGAGGACGCCGAGGCCGAGCACCAGCGCCTCCTGGACTGGGAGAAGCAGTGGCTGACCAGCCTGGAGCTGCCGTTCCAGGTGATCGACGTCGCCACCGGCGACCTGGGCTCCTCCGCCTCCCGCAAGTTCGACTGCGAGGCCTGGATCCCGACCCAGGGCAAGTACCGCGAGCTGACCTCCGCCTCGAACTGTGACGGCTTCCAGGCCCGCCGCCTGTCGATCCGCTACCGCGAGGGCAAGAAGACCGCGCCCCTGTCCACGCTGAACGGCACCCTGTGCGCCGTCCCGCGCACCATCGTCGCCATCCTGGAGAACCACCAGCAGGCCGACGGCTCGGTTCGGGTTCCCCCGGTGCTCCGTCCGTACCTGGGCGGCCGCGAGGTACTGGAGCCGATCGCCAAGTGAGCCCGGCCCCGTTCCCCTACAAGCTCGTCGCGACGGACCTCGACGGCACGCTGCTGCGTGACGACGACAGCGTCTCGGAACGCACCCGTGAAGCGCTCGCCGCGGCCACCGCGGCGGGCGCGGCACACATCGTGGTCACCGGCCGGGCCGTGCCCTGGACCCGGCACGTGCTGGACGACCTCGGCTACAAGGGGATCGCCGTCTGCGGGCAGGGCGCCCAGGTCTACGACGCCGGGGCGCACCGGCTGCTGACCTCGGTGACGCTGGACCGGCAGCTGGCCGGACTGGCGCTGTCGAAGATCGAGGCCGAGGTGGGTCCGCTGGCCCTGGCCGCCAGCCGGGACGGGGTGGACGGCGAGGTGCTGTTCGGCCCCGGCTACCAGGTGCAGGAGGGCCTCCCCGCCCAGTACCTGGAGGACACCGCGGCGGTCTGGACGGCACCGCTGAACAAGCTGTACATCCAGCACCCGGGGATGGGCGAGGACGAACTCGTCAAGGTGGCACGGGCGACCGTGGGCAACCTGGTCGGCATCGTGATGGCCGGTCCGGGGATAGTGGAGATCCTGCCGCTGGGCCTGAGCAAGGCCACGGGCCTCTCGCTCGCCGCCCGCCGGCTGGGCGTGAAGGCCGCCGAGACGATCGCCTTCGGCGACATGCCCAACGACATCCCGATGTTCGGCTGGGCCGCGCACGGCGTCGCGATGGCCAACGCCCACGCGGAGCTGAAGGCCGTGGCCGACGAGGTCACCACCTCCAACCAGGAGGACGGCATCGCGGTGGTGCTGGAGCGCCTGCTGGGCGCCGCGTAGCGCGACGCGTAGGGGTACGAGAGGTCCGGGACGGCCCGCGCCGCGAGGCGCGCTCGAAGTGGCTGCCCCGGACCTTTTGTTGCTCCCCGCACCCCTCACTCTGCCGGGGGCGCAGGACCCGTACCAGCGAATTTCCCGGCGGCGCGGAGGGCGCAGCCGGTGTTTCACGTGAAACATCGGCGGGACGTCAGGGGGCGGCGGCTGCCGGGTGGGGGTCCGGGTGCAGGGTCAGCGGCCAGGCGAGCAGCCCGACGGCGAGCGAGATGGCGTGGCCGAGGTCGGTGAAGGTACCGCCGGTGAGCAGCGGGAGGCCGAAGAAGGCCACGGCTCCGGCGAGGTACAGCCATCGCCAGGGGCCCGGCAGCCGGTAGGTCAGAACGCCGACGGAGGCCGCGATGCCGTAGCTGACGCCGATGTCGACGACGTGGGTCATGCTGTGCGGCGCGCGGTTGTCCTGGATGGCCATCAGGAGGAACTTCTGGGTGGCGAGGGTGGCGACGACGTGGGCGGTCGCGACGATCACGAGCCAGCGCAGGGTGCCGAGCCAGCGCTCGACGGTGGCGTGGAAGACCTCGAAGAGCACGGCGTACAGGGCGAGGGAGGCCGGGTCCTCGATCCAGAAGGCACTGCTGATCAGGGCCCGTATCGGGTGTTTGACCAGTTCGTGGATGTTGCTGCTGTTGCGGTGGAGCAGGACGTGCTCGACCCGGTCGGGCGCGATCAGGACGACGACGCTGGTGACGGCGATGATGAGCAGCCAGATGTGGGTTCCGGGCGAGGCACGTATCCAGGACCACAGGGGCCTGGACGGCTCGGGCTCGGTGTGCTCGATCATGCACCGATGATGCCGTGTACGACGGTGCCCCGCCTGGCCGGTGGGCCGGGCGGGGCACGGGTCGCGCGGTGGTGCGGGGGGCCTACTCCTCGCCGGCGAGGGTGAGGCGGCGCAGCTTCTGGCCCGCGTACGCGGTGGCGCCGACGGTGACCACGATCAGCAGGACCACGGCGGTGGGCAGGCCGACGCTCGCGTCCACGTAGCCCTGTCCGGCGACCTTCTCGGCCAGGGCGAGGGACCACTGCTGGACGCTGAGGGTCTTGGCCCCGGAGACCAGGCTGCCGAAGAGGGACTCCCAGATCAGGGCGTAGACCAGGCCGAAGACGACCGCGTGCCGGCTGACGGTGCCCAGCAGCAGGAACAGGGCGCTGTAGGCGATGGAGGCGACGAGCGCGGCGACCGTGTAGGCCACGGCGATCTGCTGGCCGTTGCCGTTGAGGATGAAGCCCGCGATCAGGGTCGGGATGGCGGAGAAGGCCATCGTGACGGCGATCGCCACGATCAGCTTGGTCAGGATGATCGTCGGGCGCTTCACCGGCTTGGAGAGCAGGTAGACGATCGATCCGTCGTCGATCTCGGGGCCGATGGCTCCGGTGCCGGCGATGACGCCGATCAGCGGGACCATCGTCGCGAGGGCGAAGCCGCCGAGCAGGTCGGCCGCCACCTTGTCGTCCACGCCGGTGAACGCTCGGACGGCCACGGAGATGACGATCAGCAGGGCGGGCAGCGCGAAGAGGATCAGCGCGCGGCGGCGGCCGAGCAGGGCCCGGTAGGTGAGCCGGGCGACGGTGGGGTTGTACATGGGTGCCAGCTCCTTCAGGCCGCGACGAGGTAGGAGAAGACCGACTCGAGGGACTCGTCGGAGGGCGAGACCGTCAGCAGCCGGATGCCGTGCGCGCGGGCGACCTGCGGCAGCAGCTCGGTGAAGCGCCCGAAGTCGACGGCCTGGACGCGCAGGGCGCCTTCCTTCAGGTCGACCTCGATGCCGGCCGTGGACGGGTCGGCGATCAGGGCCGCGGCGAGGGCCCGGTCGTCGGAGGAGCGGATGAGGTAGCGGTGGGGGCGGTCCGTCATCAGGCGGCGGATCTTGCGGAAGTCGCCGGAAGCCGCGTGCCGGCCGGCGACCACCACCTCGATGTGGGAGGCGAGCTGCTCGACCTCCTCCAGGATGTGGGAGGAGAACAGCACGGTGCGGCCCTCGTCGCCCATGCGCCGCAGCAGGTCCATGAGCTGCATGCGCTGGCGCGGGTCCATGCCGTTGAAGGGCTCGTCCAGGAGCAGGACCGAGGGGTCGTGGACGAGCGCGGAGGCCATCTTCACGCGCTGCCGCATGCCCTTGGAGTACGTGGAGATCTTGCGGTCCTGCGCGTACTCCATCTCGACGGTGGCGAGCGCCCGCTGGGCGTCCGCGTCGTCGAGCCCGTGGAGCTCGGCGTTGGCGACGACGAACTCCCGGCCGGTGAGGAAGTCGTACATCGCCTCGCGCTCGGGAACGACGCCGATCTGCTTGTAGACCTGCTCGTTGCGCCAGATCGGCGCGCCGTCGAGGGTCACGGTGCCCGTGGAGGGGGCGAGGAAGCCGCCCATCATGTTGATGAGGGTGGACTTCCCGGCGCCGTTGGGGCCGAGCAGGCCGGTGACGCCGGGACCGATGCGCATGGTCACGTCGTTGACGGCGACGACGTTCCCGAACCAGCGGGAGGTGTGGTCGATGTCGATGATGGTCACAGCCCGGCCTTCCGGTAACGGGCCATCAGGGCGGCGTACGAGCCGACGATGAGGCCGAGGGCGACGAGCAGGTAGACGGCGCCGACCCCGGCGGAGGGGCCCTCGCCACCGGGGAAGGCGGAGGTCGCGCCGAGGAAGGCGGTCTGCACGCCGTCGATCAGGGTGATGGGGGAGAACAGGCCCATCCAGTCGATGGCCGCGGTGTGGCCGGTGTTGTAGGCCACGCCCTGCACCGCCGTGACGGCGCCGTAGGGGATCAGGAGCAGGCCGATGACGGCGGCGACGCCGAACCCGCGGCGCGGGGTGAGTGCGGCCATGACCAGGCCGAGTCCCGCGAAGAGCAGCGACAGCAGCAGTACGGACACCAGTCCCTGCCCGAATCCCTTGGTCTGGTGGGCGAAGTCGAACTTCGCCAGCAACGAGCCGATCCACATGATCAGCAGCGGAGTGGCGGTGAGGATGAAGAGGGCCGAGGCCATGGCCGCGTACTTGGCCACGACGTAGTCGACCCGCTCGATCGGCCGCGAGAAGTACAGCGGCACGGTCTTGAAGCGCAGGTCACGGGAGACCGACTGGGGTGCCTGGGACGCGAGGTAGAGGCCGATGATCACCTGGGTGGTCAGGGCGTACGTCGTGTACTTGATCGGCAGGTCGGTGGAGCCGGGAACGGCGATCGCCACCGCGACGATGATCAGCGCGGGGACGCACATCACCGCGAAGAGGATCATCGGCAGCACCTTGGACTTGGCCGAGCGGCCGAGTCCGTACGCGCCCCGGAGGGACTGCGAGAAGAGCGAGGTGCGGGCGTAGGCGCGCCCGAGGCGGGGCCCGTCGTAGGACCGGTAGCCGATGTTGTGGATCTGGGTCGAGGTGTCAGGCGCCATCGGAACCGGCTCCCTTCTGCTGGGTCTGGAACTGCGGGACGGGCACGGCTGCCTGCGCGGCCTGCGCGGCCGCCGCGGTCTGCGCGGCCCGGTCGCCGTCGCGGAAGACCTCGGCGATGTGGTGCCGGCGCTGCTCCATGCGGACCAGGCCGAGCCCGAGGTCGGCGACGGTGTCGCGGACGGTGTCGTACGTGTCCTCGCCGGTGGCCTCGACCAGGAGGATGTGGCCGGCGCCGGGCAGGCCCTGCTCCTCGCCCACGTGCAGGACGATGCCCGCCGCGGTGAGCGCCGCACGCACGGCGGCGGTGCCGTCCGGGTGCGCGTCGGAGTCGGTGACCTCGACCGCCAGGGTGGTGGTGGTCTGGGTGAAGTCGCTGGTGGAGCTGGAGCGCAGCAGCTTGCCGCCGTCGACGACGACCACGTGGTCGCAGGTCCGCTCCAGCTCGCCGAGGAGGTGGGAGGTGACCAGGACGGAGATGCCGAAGTCCGTGTGGATGCGGCGGATCAGGCCGAGCATCTCGTCGCGGCCGACCGGATCCAGGCCGTTGGTCGGCTCGTCGAGGAGGACCAGCTGCGGGTCGTGGACGAGTGCCTGGGCCAGTTTGACCCGCTGCTTCATGCCGGTGGAGTAGCCGCCGATGGGGCGGTAGCGCTCCTCGTACAGCCCGACGTGGCGCAGGGTGTCGGCGGTGCGCTCGCGGGCCGCGGTCGGCGGCAGCCCGGACATGCGCGCCATGTGGACGACGAACTCCGTGGCGGAGACGTCGGGTGGCAGGCAGTCGTGTTCGGGCATGTAGCCGACGCGTTCACGGATGGCGCTGCCATGCGTGGCGACGTCGAGTCCGAGCACGGCGGCGCGGCCCTCGGTGGCGGGGGACAGTCCGAGCAGGATCTTGATCAGCGTGGACTTGCCGGCTCCGTTGGCGCCCACGAGCCCGGTCACTCCGGGCCCGATGTCCAGGGAGAGCCGGTCGAGGGCGGTCACTCGGGGATACCGCTTGCTCAGGCTTTCGGTCGCGATGACAGTCACGCGTTCGACGTTAGTGCCGCGGGCGGGCCGGATCGTCAGACCTGGAGCGGGATCGCGTATCCGCCTTGAGGACTACGGGCCCTGCCCCAAGGCTGATGCGGGCCCGGCCGTCGGCGGGCACCGCGGGCACTTTGAGCATGACCCGGACAAGTTTGTCCACAGGTCCGTGCACGGGCCTTGACGTGATCTCCGGTCATTGTCACATTCATCAGTGTCAAGTTACGGGCGCGTACGCCTACAGGACGGACGGCTGGCATGGCTGGGGAAACCAAGCAACGCACCGCGCACGACCGGGCAGGGCTCTCCGCCGAACTGCGCGGGTTCAGAGAGGTCCAGCGCCTCGCCTACGAGTGCGCCGAGACCGTGGCGGCGCAGCTCCGGCCCGGCGTGACCGAGCGCGAGGCGGCCCGGATGCAGCGCGACTGGCTGCGCGAGCGCGGGGTGCGGGACTGGTTCCACCTGCCCTTCGCCTGGTTCGGCGACCGCACCGCCTTCGCGAACTTCAAGATCCCCGTCCAGTTCTTCCCGACGGGGCGGAAGCTGGAGCCGGGCATGCCGTTCATCCTCGACATGGCCCCCGTGTACCGGGGATACGCCGCCGACGTCGGGTACTCCGGCAGCCTCGGCCTGCACCCCGTGCAGGACCGGCTGATGTCCGACCTGCGCCCGCACCGGGAGCTGATCCTGGAGCAGGTGCGCGAACGCCGCTCCCTCCGGGAGATCTACGAGAACGTCGAGCGGCTGATGACCCGCCAGGGGTACGCCAACCGCCACCGGGCCTACCCCTTCGGCGTCATCGCGCACAAGATCGACCGCGTCGCGGAGCGGCGCTGGTCCCCGACCGCGTTCGGTTTCGGTACGCGGTCCCTGAGGGGACTGGTCTCGGACGCCCTGCACGGGCACCGCGAGGGCTGGTCCCCGCTGTGGAGTCCGTACCACTTCTCCGACCATCCGCCGCAGCCCGGCCTGTGGGCGGTGGAGCCGCACCTGGGCTTCCGGGGGACCGGCGCGAAGTTCGAGGAGATCCTGGTGGTGACCGACTCCCGGGACCCCGAGGAGAGCGCGTTCTGGCTGGACGACGACCTGCCGCACGTGCGGCGCTGGGCTGAGGAGAACGCGGCATGAGCACAATGAGCGGTACGGCACTGGCCGGCGCCCGGGAGCGCCGGGTGCGCACCGGCGGCATCGAACTGTGCGTAGCGGAGCTCGGGGAGACGAACCGTCCGACCGTGGTGCTGGTGCACGGCTACCCGGACAGCAAGGAGGTCTGGTCGGAGGTCGCGGTGCGGCTCGCGTCCCGCTTCCACGTGGTCCTGTACGACGTACGCGGGCACGGGCGCTCCTCGGCACCGGTGCCGCTGCGCGGGGGCTTCACCCTGGAGAAGCTGACCGACGACTTCCTGGCCGTGGCGGACGCGGTCAGCCCGGACCGCCCGGTGCACCTGGTCGGCCACGACTGGGGCTCCGTACAGGGCTGGGAGTTCGCCACGGTCGCCCGCACCGAGGGGCGGATCGCCTCCTTCACCTCCATGTCGGGCCCCTCGCTCGACCACTTCGGGCACTGGATCAAGAAGCGGATGACGCGGCCGACCCCGCGGCGGGCCGCCCAGCTGCTGAACCAGGGCGTGAAGTCCTGGTACGTCGGCATGCTGCACACCCCGGTACTGCCGGAGCTGGCATGGCGCGGGCCGCTCGGCAAGCGCTGGCCGAAGATCCTCCAGCGGACGGAGAAGTTCCAGGACAGCACCTACCCGACCGCCTCGCTCCGCGAGGACGCGGCGCACGGCGCCTGGCTCTACCGCGACAACGTCCGGCCGCGGATGCGCCGGCCGCGCACCGACGCCTACGCGCACGTACCGGTACAGCTGATCGTGCCGACCGGGGACGCGTTCCTCTCCGAGCGGCTCTACGACGACACGGAGCTGTGGGCCCCGGACCTGCTGCGGCGGACCCTGTCCGCCAAGCACTGGATCCCGCGGACCCGGCCGGACCAGGTGGCGTCGTGGATCTCCGAGTTCGTGACCGCACAGGAGGAACCGGCCGCGCGGGCTCCGCAGCGGAAGGCCCCCGGCCGCCACTCCGACCGGTTCGGCGGCCGACTGGTGCTGGTCACGGGCGCCGCCAGCGGCATCGGACGGGCCACCGCGTTCGCGTTCGCCGAGGCCGGGGCCCGGGTCGTGGCCGTGGACCGGGACGCCGAGGGCGCGGCGCGCACCGCCGAGATGGCCCGGCTGGTCGGTGCGCCCGAGGCCTGGGGCGAATGCGTCGACGTCAGCGACGAGCAGGCGATGGAGAAGCTCGCGGCGAAGGTCGCCGCCGAGTACGGCATCGTCGACGTCCTGGTGAACAACGCCGGGATCGGGCTGTCGGGCTCCTTCCTGGAGACCACCTCCGAGGACTGGAAGAAGGTCCTCGACGTCAACCTGTGGGGTGTCATCCACGGCTGCCGGATCTTCGGGAAGCAGATGGCCGAGCGCAATCAGGGGGGCCACATCGTCAACACCGCCTCCGCCGCTGCCTACCTGCCCTCCCGGACCCTGCCCGCTTACAGCACCTCCAAGGCGGCGGTGCTGATGCTGAGCGAGTGCCTGCGCGCGGAGCTCGCCGGGAAGTCGATCGGCGTCTCGGCGATCTGCCCGGGGATCGTCAACACCAACATCACCGCCACCTCGCGGTTCGCCGGGGTGGACGCGGCCGAGGAGAAGCGCCGCCAGGAGCGCTCCTCGCGGCTGTACGGGCTGCGCAACTTCCCGCCGGAGAAGGTCGCCGACGCGATCCTGCTGGCCGTGGTGAAGAACCAGGCGGTGGTGCCGGTGACCCCGGAGTCCAAGGGCGCCCTGTGGATGTCCCGCTTCGCGCCGCGCGCGCTGCGGCGGATCGCGAGGGTGGAGCCCCGGCTGTGAGCGGGCGTGGAGCGCCGGCTGCGAGCGGGGGCGGAGGGGGCCGGGTCGTGGCCGGGGGACCGGGGCCGGCGTGGAGAGAGCCGGGCACGGCCATACCCCGCTCCTTCCGGCGGTCGTACCATCCCTCGCAGGAGGGCTCGCTGCGCAGGGCGGTCGAGTGCCTGGCGGCGTCTCCTGCCGCCCGGACCGCGGCGGGCGCGGTCGGGCGAGCCGCCATGTCGTAGGGAGCCGGGATTGTCCGATCAGGCGGTAGCCGAGTACCGGATCGAGGATCTGGCCCACCACAGCGGAGCGACGGTACGCACGATCCGGGCGTACCAGGACCGCGGTCTGCTTCCGAAGCCGGAGCGCCGCGGCCGGTCCAACGTCTACCGGGACACGCATCTGGCGCGGCTGCGGCAGATCGCGGACCTGCTGGACCGCGGCTACACCCTGGCCTCCATCAAGGAGTTGCTGGAGGCCTGGGACGCGGGGCGCGGACTGGGCGGCGTACTCGGCCTGGTGGCCGAGGTGCACGGACCGTGGACCGACGAGGAGGCGGCCCGCATCAGCCGGGCCGACCTCAACGAGCGGTTCGGGGGCCGGCCCGACGACGACGCCGTGGACGAGGCCTGCGAGCTGGGGGTGCTGGAGCGGATCGCGGGGCGCCCGGACCAGTTCCTGGTGCCGTCACCGCAGGAGCTGGCGGTCGCCGCCGAGCTGTACGCGGCCGGGGTACCGCTGGTGGCGATCACCGGACACCTGCGCGAGCTGCGCGGGCAGGTCGAACACATCGCCTCCCGCTTCCTGGAGTTCACCACCGAGCACGTCTTCGCCCGCTACCTCGGTCAGGTGCCACCGACCGACGCGGACGCGGCGGAGGCGGCGACGATGGTGCGCAGGTTGCGGCCCCTGGCCCAGCAGACGGTGGACGCCGAGCTGGCACGGGCGATGCGGCTCTTCGCGACCCGGCACCTCCAGCGGCACCTGGGGGCCGCCGGCGGGGCGCAGCCCTCGGGCCCGGCGCCGGTGGCCCTGCCCGCCGAGACGGTGCGGGCGGTACAGGAGCTGGTGGGGTCCGCGCACGTGGCGGAGTTCGTCCGGGCCGCGACGGAACGCGAGCTCCAGGCACGGACCATGAACGATCTGGTCAGCAAGGGCGGCCGATAGTGCTCGATCAGCAGTCCACAGGGCGAATCACACTCTTATCACCGAAACCCACCGAAACAGCTGTGGACAACTCCCGTTCGGCTGTGGGGAACCCGGCCTGATCCTCAGACCACGGCCTCGAAAGCGGGATCGGTGCGGGTGATATCGGCCACCGGTTTCCCCTCGTCCGGAGCGGTCGGTCCGGCGGCCCGCACACGCTCCGCCGACCGGGTGCCGCGCTCACGCCCGTAGAGGAGGGTGGCCAGGGCGAGGCCCACGCAGCCTCCCAGCAGCTGGGCCGCGACGAAACCGGGCAGCGACTGCGGGGCGATGCCGGTGAAGGAGTCGCTGAAGGCCCGGCCGACGGTGCCCGCGGGGTTGGCGAACGACCCCGAGGAGGTGAACCAGATCGCGGCGGCGATGTACGCGGCGACGGCGGACGGGATCAGACGGGACCGTCCGATGCGGCCGAGCCCCTGGATGACCAGGACCAGGCCGGCGGTGGCGACGATCTCCCCGATCAGCAGGTGACCACCGTCGCGGACCTGCGTGGAGAACTCGCCGGGGGTGCGGCCGAACATCACCTCGGCGAGGACGGCCCCGCCGATGGCCCCGGCGGTCTGGGCGGTGGCGTAGGCGAGGGCCTCCCGGACGTCGAGCCCCTCGCCGCCGGTGCGACGGGCCCACCACGCGGTCAGGGTGACGACCGGGTTGAGGTGGGCTCCGGACAGCGGCCCGAAGAGCGTGATGATCAACCCGAGGCCGATGGCGGAAGCGAGCGAGTTGGCGACGAGGGCCACTCCCGCGTCACGGCTGAGGGACGCGGCCTGGATGCCGGAACCGATCACCACCACGAGCAGGCTCGCGGTGCCGATGAGCTCAGCAGTCGCGCGCCGTAGCAGTGAAGCCTTATTTGTCATAGTTTCTCCCTGTGGGCAGCAGTTCAGCGGAAAATGTATTCCGTATCTTGGAAACGCGATAGAGGGAGTCCGCGTTCAACGGGGCGGCCAAAAATCGCTGCCCAGACCCGTCCCGGCCCGGCAAGCTGGGGCCATGGACGACAGACGCGCCGTAAAGGTGTCCAAATACGTCTCGAAACACCTGCGACATCAGCCGGATCGCATCGGACTGGTGCTCGACACCCAGGGGTGGGTGGAGATCGATGATCTTCTGCGCGCCGCCGCGGCCCACGGATTCCGCTTCACCCGGGCCGAACTCGACCACGTGATCGCCTCCAACGACAAGCAGCGCTTCGCCGTCGACGGCACCCGCATCAGGGCCAGCCAGGGACACACGGTGGCGGTGGACCTGGGCCTGCCGGAGGCCGAACCACCCGCGCACCTCTACCACGGCACGGTCGCCGCGGCCCTGGACGCCATCCGCGCCGAAGGCCTGCGCCCCATGGCCCGCCACCACGTGCACCTGTCACCCGACCGCGAAACCGCGACGCGCGTGGGGGCACGCCGGGGCCGGCCGGTGGTGCTGACGGTGGACGCCGGCGCGATGCGCGCGGCCGGGCACGTGTTCCGCATCAGCGCCAACGGGGTGTGGCTGGCGGACGCCGTCCCTCCGGAGTTCCTGCGTTTCCGATAGGCCCGGACAAGTAGGAGCGGGCGAGCGGGAATTCACGGGATGACCGTCGGATCATCCCCCTAATCTGTTCTCGTTCCGGGATCATGAGGGGGGCACCTCGCGATCACCGACCATCCCTGTGACCACGCGAGGTGACACCCCATGACGTCCGACTCCCTTTCCTCATCCGGCTTCCCCGACGACACGAAAGGCGCCGCGGCGACCGGCGCCTCGACCGGCGCCGAAGCCGAAGCCGAAGCCGAAGCCGAAGCCGGAGCCGAAGTCGGAGCCGAGGTCAACAACTTCCAGGTCGACCTGCGCGGGCTGGTCGACCTGCTCTCCCACCACCTCTACTCCAGCCCCCGCGTCTACGTCCGCGAACTCCTGCAGAACGCCGTCGACGCCGTCACCGCCCGCCACGCCCACGAACCCGGCACCCGCGTCCGCATCCGCCTGTCCGCGTCCGCCGGCCACGTCACCATCGAGGACTCCGGCATCGGCCTGACCGCCGCCGAGGCCCACTCCCTCCTCGCCACCATCGGCCGCAGCTCCAAGCGCGGCGGCGACGGCACCGACCCCGACATCCGCGGCCTGGAGACCACCCGCCAGGAGTTCCTCGGCCAGTTCGGCATCGGTCTGCTCGCCTGCTTCGTCGTCGCCCGCCGGATCAGGGTCGTCACCCGCTCCGCCCGCGACCCCCTGGCCGCTCCCGTGGAATGGCTGGCCACGGACGACGGCTCGTACACCGTGCGCGAACTGCCCCACGAGGCCCGCCCGGAGCCCGGCACCACCGTCCACCTGGAGGCCCGCCCCGGCGCCGAGGAATGGACCGAAGCCGCCAGGGTCGAGCGGCTCGCCCGCGACTACGGCTCCCTCCTTCCCTACGAGATCACCTTCGACGACGGCCTCGGCGGCGCCCCGCGCCCCGTCACCGACCGGCCCGCCGTGTGGGACCGCGCCTTCCCCACCCCGGCCGCCCGCCGCGTCGCGCTCGCGGGACACTGCGCCGCCCTCTTCGGCTTCACCCCCCTCGACAGCATCGACCTCGACCTGCCGGTGGCCGGGATCCGCGGCGTCGCGTACGTCCTGCCCGACCCGACCAGCCCCGCCCACCGGGCCGGACACCGCGTCCACCTCAAGGGCATGCTGCTGACCGACCAGGCCGACAACCTGCTGCCCGACTGGGCGTTCTTCGTCCGCGTCGTCCTCGACACCGACACGCTGCGCCCCACCGCCTCCCGCGAGAACCTCTACGACGACGAGACCCTGGCCGCCGTACGCGAAGCCCTCGGCGCCCGCGTCCGGGCCTGGCTGGCCGAGCTCGCCGCCGGCGAACCCGAGCGGCTGGCAGCCTTCCTGAGCGTCCACCACCTCGGCGTGAAGTCGCTGGCCAGGCACGACGCCGAACTGCTCGCGCTGATGCTGCCCTGGCTGCCCTTCGAGACCAGCGACGGCTCGATGAGCCTGGAGGAGTTCGCGGCCGCCCACTCCGACATCCACTTCACCCGCACCGTCGAGGAGTTCCGCCAGATCGCCCCGATCGCGGCGGCCCACGGCCTCGGCGTCATCAACGCCGGCTACACCTACGACGCCGACCTGCTGGCGCTGCTGCCCTCCGTACGTCCGGACCTCAAGGTCACCGAACTCGACGCGGGAGCCGTCACCGAACGCCTCGACCCCGTCGCCACCGAGGTCGAACTGGCCCTCGCCGGCTTCCTGGCCACCGCCCGCACCCGCCTGGAGTCCCAGAGCTGCGACGTGGTGCTGCGGGCCTTCCAGCCCGTGGCCGTCCCCGCCCTCTACCTCGACGACCGCCAGGCCCGCCAGGAACGCGACCGCACGGCCGCGCTCGACAACGCCGATTCCCTGTGGAGCGGCATCCTCGGCTCCCTGCGCGGCTCCGGCCCCCGGGCCCGCCTGGTCCTCAACCACAACAACCCGCTGATCAGGCGCATCGCGGGCCTCCCCGACCCCACCCTGACCGGCACGGCGGTCGAATCCCTCTACGGACAGGCCCTGCTGATGTCCCAGCGGCCCCTGCGCCCGGCGGACTCCACCCTGCTCAACCGGGCCTTCCTCGGGCTCCTGGAATGGGCGACCCACTCCACCCCGGCCCAGGAGGACGGCAAGTGACCGCCATGACCAACGAAGAGATCCGGCAGGGACTGCAGCAGAACCGCGGCCTGCCCCACGGTGCGGCCCGCAACGCGCAGGCCGAGGCCCTCACCGCGGCCGCCGAGGTCAGCGGGGACCCCGCGCTGTTCCGCCACGCGCTGATCACCCAGATCGACGCCTACGAGTACAGCGCCGAACGCACCCGCATGGTCATCCCGTTCGCCCGCCTCCTCCAGGAGTACGACCGCGACCCCGCGGCCTTCGACGGCTCCGCGGCCCACTCGCTGTTCTGGCGCTTCAAGTGGGTGGCCGGCCGGATCGTCGAATCCCCCGAGATCCCCATCGAGACGGTCACCCGCTGGCTCGACGACATGGAACGGCGCTACCGGATCGCCGGGTACAGCGAACGCGCCGTGCGGCAGTCCGAGTTCTACCTCGCCCACGCCACCGGCGACCGCGAGCGGGCCGAACGGGCCATCGCCCGGTGGCGGGCCGCCGACCGCGACGCCATGAGCGACTGCCGCGCCTGCGAGACCCACACCCAGGGCTGGTTCTGGGCCGACCGGGGCGAGGACGCGAAGGCGATCGAGGTCTGGGAGCCGGTCCTCGGGGGCGGCCAGACCTGCATGGAGGAGCCGCACCGGGTCCTCGCGCGCTCCCTGCTGCCCCTCGTGCGACTCGGCCGCGCCGACGAGGCCCGCTCCCACCACCTGCGCGGATACCGCCTGGCCCGGGGCAAGGAAAGCCTGCTGCGCTCCCTCGGCGAGCACATCGAGTTCTGCGCCCTGACCGGCAACGAGGCCCGCGGCCTGGAGATCCTCTCCGAACACGCCGTCCACCTCGTCCCGCTCGCGGACGTCGACACCCAGATGGAGTTCCTCGGCGGGGTGCTCGTCCTGCTGGGCCGGCTGAACCGGCTCGGGCACGGCGCGGACCTGTCCGTCCCCTACGAGGGCACCCCCCGCACCGTCGACGAGCTGTACGGGATCCTCCACGGCCAGGCCCTGGCGATCGCCGCCCGCTTCGACGCCCGCAACGGCAGCAGCCGGGTCTCGGACGAGCTGCGCGAGCGGATCGGGCGGGAACCGCTGCTCGACGTCCTCCCGCTGGGGGTGCGCAGCGCCGGACTGCCCCGGGCCGTGCCGGTGGCCCCCGCGCCGGCCGTGGCCCCGGCCCGGCCGGAGGCCCCCGGGGCCGGTCTCGACGCCCTCGTGGAGCGGGCCCGCACCGCACGCGACTCGGGTCACCCGGGAGCGGACGCCCTGTGGGCGGAAGTGGCCCTACGGGTCCGCTCCCTCCCCGAAGCGGAGGCGGACCCGCTGGTCACCGCCGACGTGGCCGACCAGCAGGCCCTGGCCGCCGCGCGGGCCGGCACGAAGGAGGCGCCGCGGCTGCTGGCGGACGTCCGCGACCGGTACCGGGCACTGGGACGGGCGGAGCGCGTGGCCCTCACCGAGCTCCGGCTGGCGACCGTCGCCGCCCAGTCCGGCGAGGAGCCGGGGCGGGTCCGGGAACTGCTGGCGACCGCCCTGCGCGCCGCCGAGGCACTGGACCCGGCCGAACCGCTGCGGACCCGGCGGATCGCGCTCGCGGAGCTGTCCTCGATGCGCGTGGAGTCGTACCTGCGCACGGTCGAGGCCACGCGCACGCAGGACCACGAGCACGGGGAGGAGCACGGCCACGAGGTGCTGGTGGCCGAACTCGGCGCGTTCGTCGCCGCCTACGGCCCGGACCTCGCGGACCTGACCGCCGAGGCCGAGGAGATGCTGGGCCGGCTGGCGCTCTCCGCGGGCGACCCCGACCGGGCCCTGCCCCTGCTGGCCTCCGCCGCGGCCCGGGTGATCGAGGCCGACCGCCCCTGGGAGGCCGTGGACCCGCTCGTGCTGCGGGCCGGCGTACTGGTGTCCCTGGAGCGGCCCGAGGAGGCCGAGCAGGCGGCGCGGTCCGCCGTGGAGCACGCCGCCGAGATCGTCGACGCCGAGCAGCAGGGCACCGTACGGATCACCCTCGCGGACGTCCTGCTGCGCCGGGGCTCGGCGGCGGAGGCCGCCGAGCACGCCCTGACGGCGGCGCACTGGTTCGACCAGGCCGGCCTGACCTCCGAGGGCGGCGCCCAGGCCCGGCTGCTGCTGGCCCGGGCCTACGCCGGGGAGGGCCGGACCGCCGATGCGGCGGAAGTCCTCCAGTCCACGCTGGCCGACCTGCTCCGGCACGGTGAGGGCCAAGCCGTCTCGGCGCGGGACTTCCTGGGCAACCTGCTGCGGGAGCTGCGTGATGCGCGGGGCGCGGCGGAGCAGTTCCTGCTGGCGGCGGAGCTGGTGCAGGGCTGGGAGGACCCGCGTCCGCAGGCGGGCTTCGCACAGGCGGCCGCCGACTGCCTCTCCGACGCCGGTCTGGCCGAGGAAGCCGTCGCCGCCTACGAGCGCGCCCTGGAACTGCGCCGGCTGACCGGGGAGGCGGTCGTCTCCGAGGCCCGGATCCTGCGTTCGCTGGCCTGGCTGGGACTGCGCGAGACCGTCACGGACGCGACGACGGCCGCCGCCCGGGCGCGAATGGACGAGGCGGCCGGGGTCCTGGAGGGCGCCCTGGCCCTGGACCCGGAGGATCCGGAGCTGCGGTCCGAGCTGGCCCAGACCTGGCACCAGCTGGCCCAGGTGCTGGACCGGCGGGTCAGTGCCGAACTCCCCGACGAGGACGGCAACGGGGACGAGGACGCCGACGGGGACGAGGACGGCACGCTGGGCGCGGCGGGCGTCGAGGCGCTGCGACGGGAAGAGGTCGGGCTCTGGGAGCGGGCGGCCGCGCTCTACCGCACGCTCGGGACCGCGTACCTCCAGGAACGCTTCCAGTGCCTGAACAACGCCGCCTGGACGGATCAGGAGCTGGGACGGCCGGCGGCGGGTGCCGCCCGGATCACCGCGCTGATCGAGGAGGTCGGGGCGCTGCCCGAGGGGACCGCTCCGGAGTGGCTGCTGCCGCAGGCGGAGCGGGTCGTCGCGCACCTGACGGCCTGAACACACGACCGGCCCGGCCTGGTCCCGCCACGCGGCGGGTCCCGGCCGGGCCACCTGGTCTCGTCAGGGCCGCCGGGTCTCGTCAGGCGTCGAGCTGGGCGAGCGCCTCGGTGGCGATCCGCTCGAAGACGGCCTCGTCGGCCGCGAAGTCGGAGTCCGGGATCGGGGCGTGGATGACGATCTCGGTGAAGCCCAGCTCGCGGTGACGGCCCGCGAAGTCGACGAACGCGTCCACCGACTCCAGCATCGTGCCGCGCTCCGGCGTGAAGCCGGTCAGCAGGACCTTCTCGATGGTGTCGGACTCGCGCCCGATCTCCGCCAGGGCCTTCTCCAGCTTGCCGACCTGGCCGCGCAGGGCCTCCAGCGACTGCTCGGGCGTCCCCTCGAAGACCTTCGGGTCACCGGCCGTCACCCAGGCCTGACCGTGGCTCGCGGCGAGCTTCACCCCGCGCGGGCCGGTCGCGGCCACGGCGAACGGCAGCCGCGGGCGCTGCACGCACCCGGGGATGGCGCGGGCCTCGACGGCCGAGTAGAAGGTGCCGTGGTGGGTCAGGGCGCTCTCGGTCAGCAGCCGGTCGAGCAGCGGCACGAATTCGGCGAAGCGGTCCGCCCGCTCGCGGGGGCTCCACTCCTCCTGGCCCAGCGCCACCGCGTCGAAGCCGTTGCCGCCCGCGCCGATGCCGAGGGTGATGCGCCCGCCGGAGACGTCGTCGAGCGTCATCAGGTCCTTGGCCAGGGTCACCGGGTGCCGGAAGTTCGGCGAGGTCACCAGCGTGCCCAGCCGCAACCGGTCGGTAACGGCGGCGGCAGCGGTCAGGGTGGGTACGGCCGCGTACCAGGGGCCGTCTCGGAAGGTCCGCCAGGTCAGGTGGTCATAGGTGTAAGCGGTGTGGAACCCGAGCCGCTCGGCCCGCTCCCACTGGTCACGCCCGCCCTCGTGCCAAGGACGGACCGGGAGGATGACAGTGCTCAGACGCAGACTCATGCGTTCGAGCCTACGGGCGCCTCCGCACCAACCGCACATTCCGCACCACGCGCCCCCGCCATTCCAGGTCCCCGCCGCCGTGTTTCACGTGAAACATCTACGCACCGTCTGGCTTGGGCACCGTGTTTCACGTGAAACATCTGCCCACCGTCTGGCTTGGGCCCCGGGGACCATGGGCGAAGATGGAGCGGTGACCTCGGCTCCCCAGCGCCCGGACGGGCCAACCCCCGTGACCCGGCTCATCGCCACCGACCTCGACGGAACCCTGCTGCGCGACGACAAATCCGTCTCGCACCGCACCGTCGCCGCACTCGCCGCCGCCGAGGAGGCCGGGATCGAGGTCTTCTTCGTCACCGGCCGCCCGGCCCGCTGGATGGACGTGGTCAGCGATCACGTCCAGGGCCACGGCCTGGCGATCTGCGCGAACGGCGCGGCCGTCGTCGACCTTCACGCCGACCGGGAGTTCGTGCAGGTCAGAGCGCTGCCCCGGGCCACCGCCCTGACGGTCGTACGGACCCTGAGGGAGGCCGCCCCCGGTACCTCCTTCGCGGTCGAACTGACCACCGGCATCAACTACGAGCCGGCCTATCCGCCGTTCTTCGAGAGCCCGGGCGCCACGGTCGCCACCGCCGAGAAGCTGCTGAACGAGGAGCCCGACGACACGGCGGCGCCCGTGCTGAAGCTGCTCGCCCACCACGCCGAACTGGCGCCGGACGAGTTCCTCGCCCTGGCCCGCTCGGCCGCCGGCTCCTACGCCTCGATCACCCGCTCCAGCCCGACCGCCCTGCTGGAGATCAGCGGGCTCGGCGTGTCCAAGGCCAGCACCCTGGCCCGGTGCTGCGCCGAGCGCGGTATCTCGCCGGCCGAGGTGGTCGCCTTCGGCGACATGCCGAACGACGTGGAGATGCTCCGCTGGGCGGGCACCTCGTACGCGATGGGCAACGCCCACCCGGACGTGATCGCGGCCGCCTCGGGCCGTACGGTCGCCAACAACGAGGACGGGGTCGCCGTCGTCATCGAACGCATCCTCGCCGAACGCTCCGCGGGGTGACCGGGCCTAGAGCGGGGCCTCCCACACCAGGGTCGTCCCGCCGCCGTCCTCGCCGATGCCGGGCCCGTAGAAGCTGGTGCCCCCCAGCGACTCGGCCCTGCGTCGCAGGTTGCGCAGGCCGCTGCGCCGTCCGCCCTCCGCGATGCCCACCCCGTCGTCCGCGACCTCCAGCCGTACTCCGGGCCGGCCGTCGTCCAGGGTGACGGTGGAATCGAGCACCACCTCGATGCGGGAGGCCTCCGCGTGCCGGAAGGCGTTCGACAGGGCCTCGCGCAGGGCCGCGATCAGGTTCTTGCCGACCAGTTCGCCGACGACCGCGTCGATCGGGCCCAGGAACCGGTGCGCGGGCTTGAAGCCCAGCGGCACCGCGGCCATGTTGATCTCCCTCAGCACCCGGGTGCGCAGCCCCGAGGGGGCCTCCGCCGGGCCCTGCTGGAGCGCGAAGATCGCGGTCCGGATCTCCTGGATCGTCACGTCCAGCTCGTCCACGGCCTTGCCCACCCCGTCACGGACCTCCGGAACGATGGACCGCCGCTGGGCCCCCTCCAGCATCATCCCCGTGGCGAACAGCCGCTGGATGACCAGATCGTGCAGGTCGCGGGCGATCCGGTCGCGGTCCTCGAACACCGCGAGCCGCTCCCGGTCGCGCTGTGCCTCGGCCATCATCAGCGCGAGCGCGGCCTGCGAGGCGAACTGCGTGGCCAGGGTCCGTTCGGCCTCGGTGAACGGCCTCTTGCCGCGGGCCCTGGGGGTGACCAGGGCGCCCAGGACCCGGCCGCCGCTGTGCAGGGGAAGCATCATGCAGGGCCCGTACTGGCTGGTGAGCCGGCTGATCATGCGCGGGTCGCCGGCGGCGTCCTCCACGAACACGGGCTCACCGCGCAGCAGCCGGTCCACCACCGGGCTCTCGGCCGGGATGACCACGCCGAGCGAGGTGGCCGGGTTCTCGGCGGAGACGGCCACGATCTCCATCCCGCCCTCCTGCGCGGGCAGCATCACGATCCCCGCGGCGGAGTCGGCCAGTCGGCGGGCCTGTTCGGCGACCACCGCGAGGGCGTCGTCCGCGTCCCCGCCCGACAACAGGGCGGTGGTGACGGCCACCGACCCGTCGATCCACCGCTCGCGCTGGGTGGCGGCCTCGTACAGCCGGGCGTTGCCGATGGCGATGCCCGCCTCGGTGGCCAGCACCCGGACCATGTTGACGTCGTAGTCGTTGAACTCGCCGCCGCCGTTCTTCTCGGCGAGGTAGAGGTTGCCGAAGATCTCGCCCTGGACCCGGATGGGCACCCCGAGGAAGGTCTTCATGGGCGGGTGGTGCGCGGGGAACCCGGCCGACCTCGGATCCTTCGCCAGATCGGCGAGGTGCACCGTGTCCGGATGGGAGATCAGCGCACCGAGCAGCCCCCGCCGCCCGTCCGGACGGCTCCCGATCTTCCGCGCCAGCTCGGCGCTGACGCCGTAGGTGACGAAGTCCGAAAGACCGCGGCCCTCGACGTCCACGACACCGATCGCCGCGTAGCGGGCGTCGGCGAGCTCGGCGGCCGTCTCGCAGATGCGGTCGAGCACGGAGTGCAGTTCGAGTCCGGTACCGACCGAGCGCATGGCTTCCAGGAGTTGGGGGACCCGGGCGGTCAGCTCGGTGGACAGCCCCTGCAGACTCCGGGTGGCCCGGGTGGCGGCCTCCAACGGGTCCGGCGTTCCCCGTGTCGGGTCCGGTGGTTCCTGAGACTCCTGCGCTGACATGCCCTTGAGAGTAGTTAGTCCCCTTTAGGAGGGAAAGTCAGCAAGGTGGAACTCGGCCAGCGCCCCGTCCGCCTCCCGTTCCCGTTCCAGGAGCCCGCGCAGCGGACCCTCGACCGCCGCCAGCTCGGCGTAGGCACCCCGCTGGACGACCGTTCCCCGGTCGAGGACGAGGACCTCGTCCACCGCTTCCAGCCCGGCCAGCCGGTGCGTGATCAGCACGGTGGTCCGGCCCTCGGTCGCCGCCAGCAGATCCGCCGTCAGGGCGTCCGCCGTCGCCAGGTCCAGGTGTTCGGCCGGCTCGTCCAGCACCAGCACCGGGAAGTCCGCCAGCAGCGCCCGTGCCAGGGCGAGCCGTTGGCGCTGTCCCCCGGAGATCCGCTCTCCGTGCTCGCCGACCAGGGTGTCCAGCCCGTCCGGCAGCCCGTCCGCCCACTCCAGCAGCCGGGCCGCGGCCAGGGCCTCGCGCAGTTCCTCCTCGCTCGCCCCGGTCCGGGCCAGACGCAGGTTCTCGCGGACCGAGCTGTCGAAGAGGTGCGCGTCCTGGGCGCACAGGCCCACGAAGCGGCGTACGTCGTCGCCGTCCAGGGTGCGCGCGTCGACACCGCCCAGGGTGTACCCGCCCTCGCGCTGGTCCAGGAACCGCAGCAGGACCTGGGCCAGGGTGGTCTTGCCCGAGCCCGAGGGCCCGACGACCGCGATGCGCCGCCCCGCGTCCAGGGTCAGGTCCAGCCCGTGCAGCGCGTCACGCTGCTGGCCCGGGTGGCGGGCGGCCAGTCCGGTCAGCCGCAGCGGGAAGGGCGAGGCCGCCGGCTCGGCCGGCTCCGCCGGCTCGGTGACCGGCACGGGCGCGTCGATGACCTCGTAGACCCGCTCCGCGCTACGACGCACCCGCTGGCGGTACTGGACCGCCAGCGGCAGCCCGCTGACCGCCTCGAAGGCGGCGAGCGGGGTGAGCACCACCACCGCCATGGCCACTCCGGACAGCCGTCCGGAGGCGACGGCCCCCGCGCCCGCGAGGGCCGCGCACACCACCGTGAGCCCGCACACCAGCGCCGACAGCCCGCCGCCGAGTCCGGTGGCGGCGGCCCCGCGCGAGGCGATCCGGGTCAACACGCCGTCGCTCTCCCGCGCCCGCCCCTTCCGGTCGGCCAGGGCTCCGGCGACGG
This sequence comes from Streptomyces sp. NPDC004667, assembly GCF_040609475.1. Lineage (NCBI taxonomy): Bacteria > Bacillati > Actinomycetota > Actinomycetes > Kitasatosporales > Streptomycetaceae > Streptomyces > Streptomyces sp. NPDC004667. Next base: position 108,395 of record NZ_JBEXKC010000008.1, read on the forward strand.
TGAGTTCGGCGGTCCCGGTCAGCAGGTCGGCCACCCGGGTGGCGAGCTCGCCCCGCGCGGGTGCCAGTCGCCGCTCCGCTGCCCGCGAGCAGGCCCCGCTCACCAGCGGCACGACGACGCCGGCCAGGAGCAGCCCCACCGCGAGCACGGCCCCGGCCTCGGGCAGCAGCCAGGCGGTGAACGCCACCGACCCGGTGCCGACCAGTACCGCAGTGCCGACCGGCAGCAGCCAGCGCAGCCAGTAGTCCTGCAGGGCGTCGGCGTCCGCGACCAGCCGTGACAGCAGGTCCCCGCGCCGCTGCTCCCGCAGTCCGGCGGGCGCGATCCGCTCCAGGCGGCGGTACACCGCGACCCGCAGATCCGCGAGCATCCGCAGCACGGCGTCGTGCGACACGAGCCGCTCCGCGTAGCGGAAGACGGCCCGCCCGATACCGAAGGCACGCGTTGCCGTGACGGCCACCATCAGGTACATCACCGGCGGCTGCTGCGAGGCCCGGGAGATCAGCCATCCGGACACGGCCATCAGGCCGACGCTGCAGCCGACGGCCAGCGCACCCAGCAGCAGCCCGCGCCCGAAGCGGCCCTGCCACGCCGACGCCACCGCCCGCACCCGGCGCAGCGGGTCACCGCCGCCGGTGTCGCCGCCCCCGGCGACCGCGTCCCCCTCGGGCGCCGCACCCAGGATCCACTCCCCGGGATCGGCCGCCGCCGGACCTCGCGGGGCACTCACCACTGCCGGGACCGGGTCCGCGGAGGGGACCGGAGCCCCCTCGCCCACCCGCACCACCCGGTCGGCCACGGCCAGCAGCGCCGGCCGGTGCACCACCAGCAGCACGGTCCGCCCGACCGCGAGACGGCGTACGGCCTCCACCACGGCGGCCTCGGTACCACCGTCCAGGGCGGCCGTCGGTTCGTCCAGCAGCAGCACCGGCCGGTCCGCGAGGAACGCCCGGGCCAGGGCCAGTCGCTGGCGCTGGCCGGCGGACAGGCCCACCCCGCCCTCACCGAGCGGGGTCCGCGTCCCGCCCGGCAGGGCCGACACGAACTCCCACGCCCCGGCGTCGCGCAGCGCGGCCTCGACGGCCTCGTCGCAAGCCCCGGGGCGGGCCAGCCGTACGTTCTCGGCGATCGTCCCCGCGAACAGGTGCGGGCGCTGCGGCACCCAGGCCACCCGCTCCCGCCACTGCTCCAGGGAGAGCGCGCCCAGGTCCGCGTCCCCGATCCGGACCCGCCCGCCGGTCGGCGTCACGAAGCCCAGCAGCACGTGGAGCAGGGTGGACTTGCCCGCCCCGCTGGGCCCGGTGAGGGCCACGCACTCGCCCGGCGCGACGGCGAACGACACCGGTCCGGGCGAGCTCGCGCTCCGCCCCTCGTAGCGGACCTCGACCGAGTCGAACTCGATCCGCAGCCCGTCGGCGGGCACCGGCGCCCCGCCGCCCGGCGCGGGGGCGGGGGTCTCCAGCACCTCGAAGATCTGCTCCGCGGCGGCCAGCCCCTCGGCGGCCGCGTGGTACTGCGCCCCGACCTGCCGCAGCGGCAGGTACGCCTCCGGTGCCAGGATCAGGATGACCAGACCGGTGTACAGGTCGAGTTCCCCGTGCACGAGCCGCATGCCGATGGTGACCGCGACCAGCGCGACCGAAAGCGTGGCGAGCAGCTCCAGCGCGAACGAGGAGAGGAAGGCGATGCGCAGCGTGCGCATCGTGGCCCGGCGGTAGTCGTCGGTGATCGAGCGGATCGACTCGGCCTGCGCCTTGGCCCGGCCGAAGACCTTGAGCGTCGGGAGCCCCGACACGACGTCCAGGAAGTGCCCCGAGAGCCGGGACAGCAGCCGCCACTGGCGGTCCATCCGGTTCTGCGTGGCCATACCGATCAGGATCATGAACAGCGGGATCAGCGGCAGGGTGACCACGATGATGGCCGCCGACACCCAGTCCTCGGTGACGATCCGGGCGAGGACCGCCACCGGGACCACCACCGCGAGCCCCAGCTGGGGCAGGTAGCGGGAGAAGTAGTCGTCGAGCGCGTCCACGCCCCGGGTGGCCAGCGCCACCAGCGAACCCGTCCGGTGGCCGTCGAGCCGTCCCGGCCCCAGGTCCGCGGCCCGTTCCAGCAGCCGGCCCCGCAGCTCCGACTTGACCGCCGCACTGGCCCGGTGCGCGGCGAGCTCCGTGAGCCAGGCGACCAGCCCGCGCCCCAGGGCCACCGCCGCGAGCAGCAGCAGGGGCGTCCGCAGCGCCCCTCCGTCGAGCCCCTGCTCGAAGGCGCCGACCACGATCTCGGCGATGAGCATCGCCTGACCGATCACCAGCCCGGCCCCGGCGAGCCCCAGGGCGACCACCGCCCCGAGGAAGAGGCGGGTGGAACGGGCGTACCGCAGCAGGCGCGGGTCGATCGGTTTCACGTGAAACATCCCCTCGGCAGGGTCAGGCAGGAACCGGTCCCCCGGGCCGTCCGTCGGATACGGGCGGCCCGGGGGCCGGGCGCGGGGTCAGTGCGCGTCGGCGATGTGCTGCGTACCGATGCGCTTGCGGAACACCCAGTAGGTCCAACCCTGGTAGAGCATGACGAGCGGAGCGGTGATGACCGCGCACCAGGTCATGATCTTCAGCGTGTACGGGGTGGACGAGGCGTTGGTGACCGTGAGGCTCCACGCGTCGTTCAGCGAGGACGGCATGACGTTCGGGAACAGCGCCAGGAAGAGCATCGTGACGGCAGCCGCGATGGTGATCCCCGACAGGGCGAACGACCAGCCCTCCCGGCCCGCCAGGTTGCAGCCGATCGCCGCGACCAGCGCCACCACGGCGACGGCCATGGCGATCAGGCTCCAGCCGTCACCGCGCGAGACCTGGGTCCAGATCAGGAAGACGAGGGCCAGTACGGCCGTCACCACGCCCAGCCGGGTCGCCAGCGCGCGCGAGCGCTCCCGGATGTCCCCGACGGTCTTCAGCGAGGCGAAGACCGCTCCGTGGAAGGTGAAGAGGGTGAGGGTGACCAGGCCGCCGAGGATCGAGTAGACGTTGAGCAGGTCGAAGAGGCTGCCGACGTACTCCATGTCCTGGTCGATCTTCACTCCGCGCACCATGTTGGCGAAGGCCACGCCCCACAGGAACGCGGGGATCAGCGAGGTCCAGAAGATCGCGTGTTCCCAGTTGGTCTGCCACCTGTCCTCGGGGCGCTTGTGGCGGTACTCGAAGGAGACGCCCCGGATGATCAGGCAGATCAGGATGAGCAGCAGGGGCAGGTAGAAGCCGGAGAAGAGGGTGGCGTACCACTCCGGGAAGGCGGCGAAGGTGGCGCCGCCCGCCGAGAGCAGCCAGACCTCGTTGCCGTCCCAGACGGGTCCGATCGTGTTGATCAGGACCCGCCGCTCCTTGCGGTCGCGGGCGAGCAGCTTGGTCAGGACACCGATTCCGAAGTCGAAGCCCTCCAGGAAGAAGTAGCCGGTCCACAGGACGGCGATCAGTACGAACCAGACGTCGTGAAGTTCCATGGTGTGGTCTCCTCAGCCTCAGTACGAGAAGGCCATCGGCCGGTCGGGGTTCTTGTCGTCCCCGCCGATCCTGGTGGGCGGGTTGAGGTCGTCCTCGGTGAGTTCCGGGGGACCGGCCTTGACGTATTTCACGAGGAGCCTGACCTCGATCACCGCGAGCACGGCGTAGAGCAGGGTGAAGCCGATCATCGAGGTGAGCACCTCGCCCTGGGACACGCCCGGCGAGACCGCGTCCCGGGTGCGCAGGACGCCGTAGACCACCCAGGGCTGGCGGCCCATCTCGGTGAAGATCCAGCCCCAGGAGTTGGCGATGAGCGGGAAGCACATGGTCCAGAGCGCGACGAGCCAGTACATCCGGGCCCACCGGTGGCTGAGCGCCTTCTTGAAGAGGACGAGATGGGGGACCTCGTCCTCACCGGTGCGCAGGGCCTGCGGCAGCAGGAAGCGCTTGCGGGTCAGCCACAGCCCCAGCATGCCGATCCCGAGGGAGGCCATGCCGAAGCCGATCATCCAGCGGAAGCTCCAGTAGGCGACGGGGATGTTGGGCCGGTAGTCGCCGGGGCCGTACTTCTCCTGCTCGGCCTTGTTGACGTCGTTGATGCCCGGGACGAAGGAGGTGAAGTCGTTGTTGGCGAGGAAGGACAGCAGGCCCGGGATCTCTATGGCCACCTTGTTGTGGCCCTTCTCCACGTCGCCGTAGGCGAAGACGGAGAAGGGGGCGGGTGCCTCGCCGTCCCAGAGGGCCTCGGCGGCGGCCATCTTCATGGGCTGCTGCTTGAACATGACCTTGCCGAGCATGTCGCCGCTGATGGCGGTACCGAGACCCGCGATGATCATGACGACCAGGCCGAGCCTCAGCGAGCTGCGCATCACGGGGATGTGCTTCTTGCGCGCGAGGTGGAAGGCGGCGATGCCGACCATGAACGCGCCGCCGACCAGGAAGGCGGCCGTGATGGTGTGGAAGAACTGGGTGAGCGCGGTGTCCTGCGTGAGGACCTTCCAGAAGTCCGTGAGCTCCGCCCGGCCCCGCTCCTCGTTGATGCGGTACCCGACCGGGTGCTGCATCCAGGAATTGGCCGCCAGGATGAAGTAGGCGGACAGGACCGTGCCGATGGAGACCATCCAGATGCAGGCCAGGTGGATCTTCTTCGGCAGCTTGTCCCAGCCGAAGATCCACAGGCCGATGAAGGTCGACTCGAAGAAGAAGGCGATCAGCGCCTCGAAGGCCAGCGGTGCACCGAAGATGTCGCCTACGAATCGCGAGTAGTCGGACCAGTTCATGCCGAACTGGAACTCCTGGACGATGCCGGTGACGACACCCATCGCGATATTGATCAAGAAAAGCTTGCCCCAGAACTTCGTGGCCCTGAGGTACTTCTCCTTCTCCGTGCGCACCCAGGCGGTCTGCAGGCCGGCGGTCAGCGCGGCCAGCGAGATCGTGAGCGGAACGAAGAGGAAGTGGTAGACGGTGGTGATACCGAACTGCCAGCGCGCCAATGTCTCAGGCGCCAAAGCTAGGTCCACGTCGTCTTCTCCTTGTCGTCGCCGTGGTCACAGCGGGCAGTCTGCCTGGCGGGTTCCTCCTATAACGGGAGGAAGCAGGACACGCTTGTGAACGCGTTCACATTCACAAGCATTATGGCGCACCCGTTTCGACGGCTTTCAGCCGGGGTCCCCCTAGCCAGAAAATTCAACAGATTGTTGAATGTGGCCATGCAGATTCGAATCTCATGGCCTGCGGGCCTGCTCACCGCCACCCTCGACGACACCCCGACCGGCAAGGCGCTGGCCGCGGCCCTGCCGATTTCGGCCTCCGCGCACACCTGGGGCGAAGAGGTCTACTTCGACACCGGGGTCTCCGTGGCCCTGGAGGACGACGCCCGGCAGGTCGTCGAGCCCGGCACGGTCGCGTTCTGGACCGAGGGCGACGCACTCGCGCTCCCCTACGGCCCCACGCCCATATCGCGCGGAGGCGAGAGCCGCCTGGCGAGCCCCTGCAACGTGCTCGGCTCGTTCGACGGCGACCCCCGCCTCCTGGCCACCGTCCGCGACGGCGACCCCATCCGCGTGGAACTGGTCTGAGGACCCCGGCTCCCCGAGGTCACCCACCGCTCCCGCCGTTCCCTACAGCTCCTTGAAGAACGCCGCCGCCGTGTGCAGGAAGAGGTCGTTCGCCTCGGTCTCACCGATCGTGACCCGCAGGCCCTCGCCCGCGAAGGGCCGGACCACCACACCGGCCTTCTCGCAGGCCGCCGCGAACTCGGCCGTCCGCTCCCCCAGCCGCATCCACACGAAGTTGGCCTGCGTGTCCGGGACGACCGTCCAGCCCTGGGCCAGCAGCGTGGCGTGAACCCGCGTGCGCTCGCCCACCAGGGACCCGACCCGGCCCATCAGCTCGTCCTCCGCCCGCAGCGAGGCCACGGCCGCGTCCTGCGCGAGCTGACTGACGCCGAAGGGCACCGCCGTCTTGCGCAGCGCGGCGGCCACCGGCTCGTGCGCCACCGCGAAGCCGACGCGCAGCCCGGCGAGGCCGTACGCCTTGGAGAACGTGCGCAGCACGGCGACGTTGGGGCGGTCACGGTAGAGCTCGATGCCGTCCGGAACGTCGGTGTCGCGCACGAACTCGCGGTACGCCTCGTCCAGCACCACCAGGACGTCCGAGGGAACCCGGTCCAGGAACCGCTCCAGCTCGGCACGGCGCACCGCGGTACCGGTGGGGTTGTTGGGGTTGCAGACGAAAATCAGCCGGGTCCGGTCGGTGATCGCCGCGGCCATCGCGTCCAGGTCGTGCACGTCGCCGTCGGTCAGCGGGACCTGTACGGACGTCGCGCCCGAGATCTGCGTGATGATCGGGTACGCCTCGAAGGACCGCCAGGCGTAGATGACCTCGTCGCCCGGGCCGGCCGTCGACTGGATCAGCGACTGGGCCACGCCCACGGAGCCGGTGCCCGTGGCGATGTGCTCGACCGGCACCCCGAAGCGCTCCGCCAGCTCGTTCACCAGACCGGTGCACGCCATGTCGGGGTAGCGGTTGAACCGGCCCGCGGCGGCGACCGCGCTCTCCAGCACCCCCGGCAGCGGCGGGTACGGGTTCTCGTTCGAGGACAGCTTGAACGCGACGGCCCCGCCCCCGGCCGCGGGCTTGCCGGGCTTGTAGGTGGGAATGCCGTCCAGCTCGGCGCGCAGCTTCGGGCTCTTCTCGCTCACCGCAGGTCCTCCTCGACCGTCCCGCCGACCTCTCCGTCGACTCAATACTGCTCACCTTATGAGGATTCCGCCGATCCGAGAATGGCGGGCGCCAGGATCACTGGGGGAGCGCGCGCATATATGCGCGCGCCGGTGGCCCGCGCCGTGGCGCGCGTCCCTCGTGCAGGTGAGTTGAGAGCGGCCGGAAGCGGCTCCGTTTTGGCATGCTCCTACCCGCCGACAAGCCCCACCATCACCTTGAGCCACCAAAAACCTTCAATTCCAAGGTCATTGAGGGTGGCGAACCATGCAGAAACGTGCCTGTCAACGCGTGCATATGCACCCGGACCGCCCACCCCTCAGAGCCCTAATATCGGCTCGCCATGACAGCAGCAGGGAAGCATCAGGTGAGCCGGACCGAGAGCACCCGGCGGGTCGGCGGCCGACAGGGCCGGGCCGGCATCCGAGACGTGGCCGCCGCGGCGGGCGTCTCCATCACAACCGTCTCCGACGCGCTCAATGGCAAGGGGCGGCTGCCGGACGCCACCCGCCGCCACGTCCGCGAGGTCGCCGACCGGCTGGGCTACCGCCCTTCCGCGGCGGCCCGAACCCTCCGTACCGGCAAGTCCGGCCTCATCGGCCTGACCGTGACCACGTACGGGGATGAACCTTTCACCTTCACCGAATTCGCGTACTTCGCCGAGATGGCACGGGCCGCCACCTCCGCCGCGCTGGCCCGTGGCTACGCCCTCGTCATCCTCCCCGCCACCTCACGACACGACGTCTGGTCCAACGTGGCCCTCGACGGCACCGTCGTGATCGACCCCTCCGACCACGACCCGGTCGTCAGCGAGCTGGTCCGCCAGGGCCTGCCCGTGGTCTCCGACGGCCGCCCGGCAGGCACCCTCCCCGTCACCGCCTGGGTCGACAACGACCACGAGGCCGCCGTCCTGGGCCTGCTCGACCACCTCGCCGCCGCCGGCGCCCGCCGCATCGGGCTGCTGACCGGCACCACCACCGACACCTACACCCGACTCTCCACGACCGCCTACCTGAACTGGTGCGAACGCGTCGGCCAGGATCCCGTCTACGAGTCCTACCCCGCCCACGACCCGTGCGCCGGCGCCGTGGCCGCCGACCGCCTGCTCGCCCGGCCCGACCGGCCGGACGCCGTCTACGGGCTGTTCGACCCCAACGGCACCGACCTGCTCGCCGCAGCCCGGCGCTACGGCCTGCGCGTGCCCGAGGACCTGCTCCTCGTGTGCTGCAGCGAGTCGACCGTCTACGCCAACACCGAACCGCCCATCACGACCCTCTCCCTCAAACCGCGCCGGATCGGCACCGCCGTCGTGCAGTTGCTGATCGACGCGATCGAGGGCGTCGACACCGGACGCCCCGTGGAACAGGTCATCCCGACCGAACTGATCATCCGCACTTCCTCGCAGCGCAGGACACCCCGGACCACCGTGAGCCCACCCCGCTCGCCGGCCCAGGACTGACCGCCACACCCACCCCAATGGCGCGGCCGCCGGCGCTGCCGAGGATTCAGCAACACCCATATCGGGAGAAAACAGCAGGAAGGATCGGCTCCGGACAGGATTCACCACCCCTGGTGCGTCACAGAGCGCGAGCCGCATTCCTATGATGGGCGCACGACATCACGGACCCTCCGCCCAGGAGGCAGGAGGGTCCGCAGGTGTACGGCAGCGCGACGGTGGTGGAGGGGTCGATGACTCAGGGGGCCGGTCAGGGACCCGCGATGCGGACGGACACGCTGCGGGACTTCCGGGTGCCGGTCTCCGAACCCGCACCGTACGGCGTGTCCGCCGGGCTGCCCGGCGAAAGCCCGGTGTACGGCGAGTACCCCGCGTACTACGCCGAAGGCGCGCCCGCGGACCCGCGGCCCGGGTACCCGCCGGAGCCCGCGCGGCCTCCGGGGGGCGGCCCCGTCGCCTACCCCGAGACGGAGACCGTCCCGCACCAGCGGCCCTCCGCCCACGCGGAGTTCCCCGACGCGGACCCCGCGGACGACGGCTACACGCCCACGCGGCGCGACCTGCCCGTCATCGGGCGCGGCGCCGTCTCCGGCGGGCCCGGTGACACCGTCCAGGTCCACTACGTCCCCCAGGACGCCCCGGCCGCCGGCCCGGGTCCCCTGTACGTCGTCGGCGACGTCCACGGGTACCTCGACGAGCTCGTCACGGAACTCCGGGCCCAGGACCTGATCGACGCCGACCACCACTGGTCCGCCGGGAACGCCCGGCTCTGGTTCCTCGGCGACTTCACCGACCGCGGTCCCGACGGCATCGGCGTCATCGACCTCGTCATGCGGCTGTCCGCCGAGGCCGCCGCCGCCGGCGGCTACTGCAAGGCCCTGATGGGCAATCACGAACTCCTGCTCATCGGCGCCAAGCGGTTCGGCGACACCCCGATCCAGTCCGGCGCGGGCACCGCCACCTTCCAGGCGGCCTGGCTCCTCAACGGCGGCCAGCGCACCGACATGGACCGGCTGGAAGACGTGCACCTGCAGTGGATGTCCCGGCTCGACGCGGCCACCCTGGCGGACGGACACCTGCTGCTGCACTCCGACACCACCGCCTACCTCGACTACGGCGACTCCATCGAGGACGTCAACGACACCATCCACGAACTGCTCAACCGCCATGACGCGGACATCACGTGGGACCTCTTCAGGAAGTTCACCAAGCGCTTCGCCTTCCGCGACGAGGAGACCGGGCCCGGAGCCGTACGCGAACTCCTCGGCACCTACGGCGGCGGACGCGTCGTCCACGGCCACAGCCCGATCCCCTACCTGCTCGGCGAGGTGGGCACCGAGGACGGCGACGAGTCCCACGGACCGGAGGCCGTCGACGGACCGCACGTGTACGCGGACGGCCTGGCCATCGCGATGGACGGCGGCGTGACCATGGAAGGCAAGCTGCTCGTCGTTCAACTACCTCTGAGCGACTGAGCGTTCTCGGAGCGGGGTAATTCAGCAAAGCCCCTGTCACCGCGTGGCAGGGGCGCTCTACCATCGCTCTATCCGTAGCAGGCTCTCCTCCGTTTGTGCCGGCGCCCGGGTCTACGCGGGCATACCGGCTTGTACGGAGCACAGGGGGATGCACATGACCAGCGCTCCGCACCTGCTGACCGAAGACCGACCCGAGTTCGACCGGCTCCTCGACGAGGCACTGCGCACGGCGGACGAACGGCCCGAACTCGCCACTCTCGGCGAACGTCTGAACGCCGAACAGCTGCGCACGATGGCGCTCGGCGCCAGCGCCCTGCTCACCGCGGCCGCCGCCGCCGAGTACGACCACTACGTCAAGGTCCGCGAGGAACTGCGCGAAGAGGCCCTGACCGCCTCCGTGACCGGCATCGACGACGACACCGACCAGGGGGACGGAGCCGGCGCGAGCGCCGTGATCGCCGTCCTCGCGCCCGTCCTGGCGGGCACCGCCATGCTGATCTTCCTGCTGGTCGGCTACAGCCTGAAGATGATCGACCCCGAACCGGCCTTCGCCAGGACGATGTTGACGGCGGGCTGGCTCTTCGGCGGACTGACCGTGGCAGCCCTGCTCTTCGCGGTCATCGGGCTCCTCGTGACGGCGATACGCAACAGCTCGACGGAGGTGGCGGCCGAGGAGGCCGTGCCGATACCCGACGAGCTCTCCCGGGCCCGCGAGGCCTGGCGCAACGCGCTGCTGGAGCGGGGCATCATGCCGTTCCTGCGCGACGCGCTCGCCGACCCAAGCGCCGGAACCGGCTACCCCGTGCCCCGCACGCCCGGGGCCGGGCGCATCCCCAACCTGGGATACACCCGGCCCGACTTCACCAGCCCGGGACCCCGCTCACAGGGTCCCCGGCCCGGCTACACGCCGCCGGACTTCACCAGCCCCGACTTCGGCGGCCCGGAGCACGAGCCGGAGTAGACCGGCTCCGGAGAACCGCACCCGCCGATGTTTCACGTGAAACCACGCGCCGGACGCCAGGTGCCGGCAACGGGTATCCGACGGCGGGCGCGCCCGGCTACCCCGCGGCCCGGTCGTGCAGCGCCCGTCGCCGCTGAGAGGCGTCCGCCAGCGCCGGAGCACGCCAGACACCGTCCGGGTGGTAGAGGTTCACGCCCGGTGCGACGATCTCGTCGATCCGGTCCAGCACCGCGTCGTCGAGCACCAGACCGGCCCCCTTCACCAGGGACTCCATCTGTTCCATGGTCCGCGGACCGATGATCACCGAGGTGACCGCGGGGTGCGCGACGGGGAAGGCGACCGCCAGCTCCGGCAGGGTGCAGCCGATCTCCTCGGCCAGCGCGACGAGCTGCTCCACGGCCTCCAGCTTGGCGACGTTGACGGGAATCGCCGGATCGAAGCGCGCCGGGTTCAGCGCCGCCCGCCCCGAGGTCAGGTCGACGGGCCGGCCCAGCCGTTGCTTCCCGCTCAGGAAGCCCGAGGCCAGCGGACTCCAGGTCAGCACGCCCATCCCGTAGCGACGGGCGACCGGCAGGACGTCGGCCTCGATCCCCCGCGCCAGGATCGAGTACGGCGGCTGCTCGGTCCGGAAGCGGTGCAGCGCCCGCCGCTCGGCGACGTGATGGGCCTCGACCAGTTCCTCGGCGGGGAAGGTCGAACACCCGAAGGAGCGGATCTTCCCCGCCGTGACGAGGTCGCCGAGGACGGACAGCGTCTCCTCGACATCGGTCGTGTGGTCCGGGCGGTGCACCTGGTAGAGGTCGATCCAGTCGGTGTCCAGCCGCCGCAGGCTGTCCTCCACGGCACGGACGATCCAACGCCGTGAATTGCCGCTGCGGTTGCGCCCCTCTCCCATCTGGAAGTGGACCTTCGTGGCGAGCACGACGTCGTCGCGCCGCCCCTTGAGCGCCTTGCCGACGATCACCTCGGACTCTCCGGCGGAGTACATGTCCGCGGTGTCGACGAAGTTGATGCCCAGGTCGAGCGCGGCGTGGATGATCCGCCCGCACTCCTCGTGATCGGGGTTCCCCACGGCCCCGAACATCATCGTTCCGAGGCAGTGCGCACTCACCTCGATGCCGGTCCCACCCAGATTTCGGTATCGCATGGTCATGCGCCCGCACTCTAGGAGTTGGAGCGCACTTCAAGGCAAGACCATTCCGCCGGTCAACCGCACACGGCTTTCCGGTCACCCCCGCTCCCGGTCCCGCCGGACCGGGACGGGACGGGCCCGCGACTCCCCCCATGGGTCGCGGGTCCGTCGACGTCCGGGGTGCCCCGGGTCAGTCCGCCAGGGGGAGGTAGACCCGGTTGCCGGCGGCGGCGAACTCGGCGGACTTCTCCGCCATGCCCGCCTGGATCTCCTCGGCCTTCAGGTCACCGCCGTGCTCGCGGCGGATGTCCTGGGAGATCTTCATGGAACAGAACTTCGGACCGCACATGGAGCAGAAGTGCGCGGTCTTCGCGGGCTCGGCCGGAAGGGTCTCGTCGTGGAACTCGCGGGCCGTGTCCGGGTCGAGGGCCAGGTTGAACTGGTCCTCCCAGCGGAACTCGAACCGCGCGTCCGACAGGGCGTCGTCCCATTCCTGGGCGCCCGGGTGGCCCTTGGCCAGGTCCGCGGCGTGAGCGGCGATCTTGTAGGTGATCACACCGGTCTTCACGTCGTCCCGGTTCGGGAGGCCCAGGTGCTCCTTGGGCGTGACGTAGCAGAGCATCGCGGTGCCCCACCAAGCGATCATCGCGGCGCCGATGCCCGAGGTGATGTGGTCGTACGCGGGCGCGACGTCCGTGGTCAGCGGGCCGAGCGTGTAGAACGGCGCCTCCTCGCAGATCTCCTGCTGGAGGTCGATGTTCTCCTTGATCTTGTGCATCGGGACGTGGCCCGGGCCCTCGATCATGGTCTGCACGTTGTGCCGCTTGGCGATCGTGTTCAGCTCGCCCAGCGTCTTCAGCTCGGCGAACTGCGCCGCGTCGTTGGCGTCCGCGATCGAGCCGGGACGCAGACCGTCGCCCAGCGAGTACGTGACGTCGTACGTCGCGAGGATCTCGCAGAGCTCCTCGAAGTTCGTGTAGAGGAAGTTCTCCTTGTGGTGCGCCAGGCACCACGCGGCCATGATCGAGCCACCGCGCGAGACGATGCCGGTCTTGCGACGGGCGGTCAGCGGCACGTAGGGCAGCAGCACGCCGGCGTGGACCGTCATGTAGTCGACGCCCTGCTCGGCCTGCTCGATGACCGTGTCCTTGTAGATCTCCCAGGTCAGGTCCTCGGCACGGCCGTCGACCTTCTCCAGCGCCTGGTAGAGCGGCACGGTCCCGATCGGGACGGGGGAGTTGCGCAGGACCCACTCGCGCGTGGTGTGGATGTTGCGGCCGGTCGAGAGGTCCATGACCGTGTCGGCGCCCCACTTGGTCGCCCAGGTCATCTTGTCGACCTCCTCCTCGATGGAGGAGGTGACCGCGGAGTTGCCGATGTTGGCGTTGACCTTCACCAGGAACCGCTTGCCGATGATCATCGGCTCGATCTCCGGGTGGTTCACGTTGGCCGGAAGCACGGCACGACCTGCTGCGATCTCCTCGCGGACGACCTCGGGGGAGACGTTCTCGCGGATCGCGACGTACTCCATCTCCGGGGTGATCTCGCCCCGGCGGGCGTACGCGAGCTGGGTGACGGCGGCGCCGCCACGGCCGCGGCGGGGCTGGCGGGGCCGGCCCGGGAAGACGGCGTCGAGGTTCTTGAGTCCGCCGCGCGGCGAGGTGTGCTTGATGCCGTCGTCCTCGGGGCGCACGGGACGTCCCGCGTACTCCTCGGTGTCGCCGCGGCCGATGATCCAGTTCTCGCGCAGGGGCGGCAGGCCCCGGCGCACGTCGGTCTCGATCTGCGGGTCGGTGTACGGCCCGGACGTGTCGTAGAGCGTGACGTCCTTGCCGTTGGTGAGGTGGACCTGGCGGACCGGCACCCGGATGTCCGGGCGGGAGCCCGCCAGGTATCCCTTGTGCCAGCCGGGCTGGCGCTCGGTCTGGCCGTCGGCGTCCTGGCTGACGGCAGGCGTGCGTGCGTCCTGAATGGTCATGAGACCTGATCTCCCTACGCCGGCATTACCCGGTAACAGGTTCGGCGGTCGACGCAGCCTCTTCCCGTACGCATTTTCATGCGCGTACGGTGATCAGCGCCCTCTCAGCCCGGTGCTCCGAGCTCCCGCGTTGTGCAAAGTAGCCCCCACGCTAGCGTCATCTGTGGCGTGCTGAACAGTGGGCCCCCTCATCTCTTGCGATGATCTGCCGGTGACGTCCTTGCCGCAGCCCCCCACCACGCCCACGGACCCCCACGGCCACACCGGTCACGAACATGCCTCCCACGGGCATGCGACCGGCGCCTCCCACGGCGGCCACGGTCACAGCCATGGACACGGGCCGGCGGCACCGGTCTCCAAGCACCTGCGCAAGGTGATCGCCGCCGTGCTGATCCCCTTCGCCGCAGCCGTCTTCGTCGGCATGGCCGTGCTCTGGCCGGGCGGGGCCCCCGCCCACCAGCGCACCGGAGTCGGCTTCGACCGCCAGACCCAACAAGGCATGGTCGTTGCCTTGGCAAAGGTCGACTGCAAATCAGTGAACGCCTCGCAGGTGCCGCCCACCGGCGACACCTCCACCCCCGAGGGCCGCGAGGCCCAGGCCGCGCAGACCGGGGAGTGCAAGAAGGCGACGGTCGAGGTCGCCAGTGGACCGGACAAGGGCCGGGCGTTCTTCGAGATCGTCCAGCCCGGCGCCCCGCGGCAGTTGGAGAAGGGCCAGGAGGTGGTGGTCGCGTACGCCCCGGACGCGCCGCGGGACCTCCAGTACTCCGTCGTCGACGTGAACCGCAAGCTGCCCCTGGCCCTACTGGCCGGGATCTTCGCACTCGCGGTCGTGGTGGTCGGGCGGATGCGCGGGGTGTTCGCGCTGGTCGCCCTGGTGGTGAGCTTCGCGATCCTGACGCTGTTCATCCTGCCGGCGATCCTCCAGGGCTCGAACCCCCTGCTCGTCGCCGTCATCGGAGCCAGCGCGATCATGCTGATCGCCCTCTACATGTGCCACGGCCTGACGGCGAGGACCTCGGTAGCCGTCCTCGGCACCCTCGCCTCGCTGCTGCTGATCGGGCTGCTGGGCTCGCTCTTCATCGACTGGGCCTTCCTGAGCGGCAACACGGACGACAACACCGGGCTGATCCACGGCCTCTACCCGCACATCGACATGAGCGGTTTGCTGCTCGCGGGCGTGATCATCGGCTCGCTCGGCGTCCTCGACGACGTGACCGTGACGCAGACCTCGGCAGTCTGGGAACTCCACCAGGCCGACCCGGGTATGGGCCCGCGCGGCCTGTACCGGGCGGCCATCCGGATCGGCCGCGACCACATCGCCTCGGTCGTCAACACCCTGGTGCTGGCCTACGCGGGCGCCGCACTGCCCCTGCTGCTGCTGTTCTCGATCGCGAACAGCAGCATGGGATCGGTGGCCAACAGCGAGCTGGTCGCGGAGGAGATCGTCCGCACCCTCGTGGGCTCCATCGGGCTCGTGGCCTCCGTCCCCGTCACCACCGCGCTCGCCGCCCTGGTGGTTTCCGCCGACCGGACGGGCTCGCCGGCCGCCGCCGTGGTCCCGCAGCCCGCCCGCGGCGGCCGGGGGCGTCGGCGCAAGCGCTGAGGGAACGCCGGGTCAGCCCGCGTTCTGCTCGTTCTGGCGGGCCTCGGCGAGGATCTTGCCGAGCTCCTCGTCGAGGCTCTCCTCGAAGTCGCCGAGGTTGCGTTCCTGACCGAGCGGAACCAGCCGGTCCGTGCGGTCGAGGAAGGCGACGAGCGGCGCCGCACTCGCGCGGAACAAGGCCCGGTCGCAGCCCACCTGGAGGCGGATGTGGACGTCGGACAGCTCCTCCGGGCGGGTGGGGGCGATGTGCACATCGCCGTCACCGCACGGCTTGTTGATGCCGTCGAGAAGCAGTTCCCGGCCGAACGCCCAGGTCACGGGGGCGTCTCCGGGAAGGTGGAAGGTCAGGCGTACGGCGTAGGGGTCGCGAGCCTCGTATCCGAGTTCCACCGGGATCCGGAACGCGAGCTCCTCGGAAACGAGGAAACTCATCATGACCTCTGCCTGTACCGACTCGCGCATTGCCTACCCCGCTGTAGTGGAAGTGGCCAGGAATGTCCCCCAGGGCCCTCTTGACAAGAGTGGTGTAAGCGATTGCAGATCACAAGGAGTGAGTTTTCAGATACTGATAGAGAAGGAGAGGGTGCTCAACAGCGCGCCTACTTCACTCCGTAGTCGATCGACCGCATAGAGCAACCGGTCCTGCTGGTGCAGGGGGAGAGAAATGGCCATGGTCGCGGCAGTGTCGCCGGCGGTGATCGGAATGGCCGCGCACACCGTGCCCAGGGAGTACTCCTGCCGCTCGGTCACGGGCTGCATCCGCTCCAGGGAGCCGATCCGTTCCTCCAGAGCGCTCATGTCCCGCACGGTGTAGGGCGTGATGCTCTCGACCGGATGACGGTCGTAGTACTCCCTGCGCGTCTTCTCGTCGAGCTGGCCGAGCAGGCACTGCCCGATGGCGTGCGCGTGGCCGGTCTCGCGGAAGTCGGCCCACTCTTCGCAGGCCGGGCGGGCGGGGGTGTCCGATACGCCCACGACTTCGATCTCACCCTCGCGGTAGACCGCGAAGTAGACGGGGGCCCCGACCACGTCGCGGAAGTGCGCGAGCGAGTCGAGGATCATGCTGCGACGTTTCTGCTGAAGCCCACCGCCCGCCAGCCTGCCTGCCGCGGCGCCGAGGACGAACACGCCGCCCTCCCGCCGCAGATAGCCCTCGTGGGTGAGGGTGCGCAACAGGTGGTACGCCGTGGGGAGCGGCAGCCCGGCTTCCCGCGCCAGTTGCTTCGCCGGGGCTCCCTCGCGATGGGATCCCGCCGCTTCCAGCAGCCTCAGCGCCCGCTGCACCGAACCGATCAGGGTCGGCACACCGACGTTGTGAACCGAAGCCAAAGCTCACCCCCAGGCGTGGCGGCGGACCTCGGGGGAGCCCGCCCTGCGGGGGCCGCCCCCGCGTGCACCGTGGCTCCTGGGGTTGTCGCCGGCGGCCGCTCGACGTGACCGCCTCTTCGGAGCAGGGGTACGGGCTGCCCGTGCCCAGGAAACAGCACGGATTGTCACTCTAACCACCGGTTACCGGCGAGTGGGTGATTTGCCCGGTACCGTTCCCCCGCCTGGGTCAATCGTGTTACCGCTCCCGGGTGGTGCGACCTACCAGTCGCCCGCGGAGGACTTCGAACCGCTGCCCGTGAACTTCTTGACCACGAAGATCAGACCACCGACGAGGGCGGCGAAGAGCAGCACCTTGAAGACGAAGGAGATCAGCGTGCCGATGATGGTGGTGATCACCCCGCCGAAGACGAAGATCGCCAGCAGCGGTACCGCGACCCACTTGACCCACCAGGGCATGCCCGCGAATGCCGCTCGGATGCCGTCCATGTCCCTACCTCTTCCTCGTCCGTGACTTCCTGCTCCGATGCTAGGAGCGCACGGTGCGGCGCGGGGGCCCGCCAGCCCTCGGAACCCCCTGATCCGCCCCCTAGGGGGACCGGGCCCGCGACCCTCAGCCGACGGGCAGGTCAGCCTGCCCGTCCGGCCCCGTCAGCCCTCCGGCGGGGAGAAGACCACCATCACCTTCAACGGCTCGGTGATGTGGTGGAACTTGTGCGGCACCCCGGCCGGAACATAGACGACGCTGCCGTTCGCGACCGTCGCGGTCTCCTCCCCGACCGTGATCGAGGCCCGCCCGCTGACCACGAAGTAGACCTCGTCCTGCCGGTGCGGCTGCTGCGGATCGCTCTGGCCGGCGTCGAGGGCGTACAGCCCGACCGACATGTTGCGCTCCCGCAGGAACTGGAGGTACGCGCCGTCGTTGGCGGCCCGCTCCGCTTCGAGCTCGTCCAGCCTGAAGGCCTTCATCTTTGCTGTGCCCCTTGCCCTTGCTCGGTGGTGCCGTGGGATCCGCTGATCTGACGATGTCCCACCCGGTTCTTCTCTGCCACGATCAGACACATGACGAATTTCGTAGTCAAGACGCTGGCCAATGCGGCGGCCCTGGCGGTGGCCGTCTGGCTGCTCGCCGGGATCACCCTCGACGACGGCAGTTCGCTGGGGCGCCGCACGCTCTCACTGATCCTGGTCGCCCTGGTCTTCGGCCTGGTCAACCTGATCGTCAAGCCCGTCGTGAAGCTGCTCTCGTTCCCGCTGTTCATCCTCACGCTGGGGCTGTTCACCCTCGTCGTGAACGCGCTGATGCTGCTGCTGACCTCCTGGCTGGCAGACCTGCTCGACCTCAGCTTCCACGTCGACGGTTTCTGGACCGCCGTCCTCGGCGGGCTGATCATCTCCGTCGTCTCCTGGGCCGTGAACCTGGCCCTGCCCGACAAGAACTGAGCGGGCCGCCCATGTACCGCGTCTGCTTCGTCTGCACCGGCAACATATGCCGGTCCCCCATGGCCGAGTCGGTCTTCCGCTCCCACATCGCCGACGCCGGACTCACCACCCTCGTCGAGGTGGACAGCGCCGGCACCGGAGGCTGGCACGAGGGCGACGGCGCCGATCCGCGCACCGTTGCCGTGCTCGAAGCCGCCGGGTACGAACAGGACCACCGGGCACGGCAGTTCCGGGCCTCCTGGTTCGACCGCGTCGACCTGGTCATCGCCCTCGACGCCGGCCACCTGCGCGACCTCCGCGCCCTCGCGCCCACCCCGGAGGCAGCCGCCAAGGTCCGGCTGCTGCGCTCCTACGATCCCGCGGCCCCGGCCGCACAGGACGGCGCGGCGGACGCGCTCGACGTGCCGGACCCCTACTACGGCTCCCTCGACGGCTTCGAGGAGTGCCTGGAACTGGTCGAGGCCGCGAGTCCGGGGCTGCTGGACGCCGTACGCGCGGCCGTGAAGGAGACCACCCCGTGAACACCCACCCCACCGGCGCGGACCGCCCCCGCGACACCGACGCCGCCGGCCGGTACGCGGACGCCACCCGCGCCGTGCGCGCCGGGCTGCCCGAGCCAGTCAAGAACGAACCCACCCTCCCCGGGCCCGTCTTCGCCGCGCACTTCCACCTCCCCGGCGAGGTGAGCGGCCCGTACACCTACGGCCGCGACACCAACCCCACCTGGACCCTGCTGGAACGGGCCATCGGCGAACTGGAGGCCCCCGGTCAGGACGGCGTGGACACCGTCGTCTTCGCCTCCGGCATGGCCGCCGTCTCCGCCGTCCTGCTCTCCCAGGCCCGCACCGGCGACACCGTCGTCCTGCCCGACGACGGCTACCAGGCCCTCCCCCTGGTCCGGGAGCAGCTCCAGGAGTACGGGATCCACGTGCGCACCGCCCCGACCGCCGGGGACGCGCAGCTCGCCGCCCTCGACGGCGCCCGGCTGCTGTGGATCGAGACCCCGTCCAACCCCGGGCTCGACGTGTGCGACGTACGCCGACTCGTGGCGGCCGCCCACGCCGGCGGCACCCTGGTCGCCGTCGACAACACTCTGGCGACCCCGCTCGGCCAGCGTCCCCTGGAACTGGGCGCGGACTTCTCCGTCGCCAGCGGCACCAAGGGCCTCACCGGCCACGGCGACCTGCTCCTGGGCTACGTCGTCTGCCGTGATCCCGCACTGGCCGCGGGCATCCGCCGCTGGCGCAAGGTCGTCGGCGCGATCCCGGGCCCCATGGAGGCCTGGCTGGCCCACCGCTCCCTGGCCACCATCCAGTTGCGGGCCGAGCGCCAATGGGGCAACGCCCTGGCGGTCGCCGAGGCGCTGGCCGGCCGTTCCGAGGTGACCGGGCTGCGCTACCCGGGGCTCCCCGCGGACCCCTCGCACAAGACGGCCGTCCGGCAGATGAGCGGCTTCGGCTCGGTCGTCTCGTTCACCCTGCCCGACCGTGCGTACGCGGAACGCTTCATGAGTGCCCTGCGCCTGGTGGAGGACGCCACGAGTTTCGGCGGAGTGCGGTCCACCGCGGAGCGGCGCGGACGCTGGGGCGGGGACGCCGTACCCGAGGGCTTCATCCGCTTCTCGGCAGGCGCCGAGGATCCCGCTGACCTGGTCGCCGATCTGCTCCGGGCCCTTGATTCCGCGGGCTCCGGGAGCTGACCGAACCGGGAAAAGCGGTCCGAGCCTCCCCCCTGGTGGCTCGGACCGCCCGGGTTCCCTAGCAGAAGAACCACGCCATCAAGGCTAGTTGACTGAGCGTCAGAGTCCAATCACGGTAACGACAGGGGCCTATCGGCATATTTATAGTTGAAGGCCCCCACCGAGAGGGGCCGACATGGACCTGGCCCTGCTGCGCACCTTCGTCGCCGTACACCGGGCCGGCTCGTTCACCCGGGCCGCCACGCTCCTCGGGCTGTCCCAGCCCGCCGTCACCTCACAGATCCGTACCCTCGAACGCCAGCTGGGCCGACCGCTCTTCCACCGCCGGGCCCGCGGCGTCACGCCCACCGCCGTCGGTGACGAACTCGCCCACAAGGCCGCCCCGCACCTCGACGCCCTGCTGCGGATCACCGAGATCGAACGGGAGGCCACCGGCACCTCACGCACCCTCCACGTGGCCGGTCCACCCGAGTTCCTGTGCCTGCGGGTGCTCCCCGCCCTCGCGCCCCTGGTGGGGCAGGGGCAGAGCCTGCGCACCGCCCTCGCCCCCGACGCGCGGGAGACCCTCGACGGGCTGGCCGCCGGGCAGCACGACCTGGTCGTCACCCCCACCCGCCCGCGCGGCACGCTGTTCACCGCGAACACCCTCTGCGACGAGGAGCAGGTCCTGGTCGCGGCGCCCTACTGGGCCGCCCTCGTCGAGCGGGCCGAACTGCACGACACGGGACCCGTCGCCCTCGACGGGATCCCGGTCGTCGAGGTCCACGAGAGCCTGCCGCTGGTCACCCGCTACTGGGCCGCCGTCTTCGACTCCGTCCCCGAGTGCGCCGCCACCGTCGTCGCGCCCGATCTGCGGGCCGTACTGGAATGCGTCCGGGCGGGCGCCGGTCTCGCCGTCCTGCCCCGGTACCTGTGCCAGGACGCCCTCGACCGCGGTGAGATCGTGGCGATGCTGGAACCGGCCCTGCCGCCCCTGCGGACCTGGTTCCTCGTCGTACGGGCCGGCAGCCTGGCCCTCGCCCACCTCGCGCGCGCCCACGACCGCCTGCTGCGCGCGGCCGCACAGTGGTGAGCCGCCGGGATTCGGACCGTGGCGCGTTTCAGGAGCCCGGTACTGGGCCACTCTTCTCCCATGACCGAACGTCCCGTGGTCAAACGCACCGCCCGCGCGATCCTGCTCGACGGTGACGACCTGATCCTCATCAAGCGCACCAAGCCCGGCGTCGACCCGTACTGGCTCACGCCGGGCGGGGGAGTGGAGTCCTCGGACACCACCGTCGTCGACGCCCTCCACCGAGAGCTCCACGAAGAACTCGGAGCCAAGATCACCGATGTGGTGCCCTGTTTCGTCGACACCGTCGAGCACATCGCCTCCGGCGGGGTGACCGGCGTGAAGGTGCAGCACTTCTTCGTCTGCCACCTGGAATCGATGGACCCCGGCCAACGGCACGGCCCCGAGATCGACGAGCCCGAGGGCGAGTACGAGATCGTCCGCGTGCCCTTCAGCCGGGTCGGCATCGCGGCGGTCCACCTGGTCCCGCTCTCGCTGCGCCACTACCTCGACGGAAACATCGAAGGGGTCCGCGCCATGCACGCCCCCGACCTGGGCTGAGCTCACCGGGAAAGCGGGAAGGGGAGCGGGCGGGCAGGGTCGTGCCGGTTTCAGCCGGCCACGTCCGCCAGCTCCTCGACCTCGTCGTGGCGGATCCTCTCACCGGGGATCCCGATCCGCTTCAGCGCGTCCACACCACTGCGGATCATCGCGGGCGGTCCCGAGATGAAGGCGTCGTACGAGCTCCACGGCCCGTGTTCGCGGATGGCCTGCGGGAGCTGGCCCGCCAGCCCCGGGCCGATCACCGGGCGCACCGACAGCCACGGGTGGGAGCGCTGGAGACCCAGCAGGGTGTCCTTGTCGTAGAGGTCGTGGTCGCTGCGCGCCCCGAAGAAGACCTCCATCGGGCGCCGCTCACCGTGTCCGGCCACGTCCTCGATCAGGGCCTTGATCGGGGCGATGCCGGTTCCCCCGCCCAGACACAGCATCCCGTTGTCGGTGCTGTGGTCCACCACCATCGACCCGGCCGGCGGCCCCAGCCGCAGGACGTCGCCCGGCCGGGCGTGGCGGACCAGGGCGTTGGAGACCCAGCCCGCCGGTACGGCTTTGACGTGGAAGGACAGCAGCCCGTCGGCTCGCGGGGCGGAGGCGAAGGAGTAGTGCCGCCACACCCGCGGCCACCACGGGGTCTCCAGGCTCGTGTACTGGCCCGCGAGGAAGGGGTACGGCTGGTCGGGGCGGACGGTCAGCACCGCGATGTCGGAGGTGCGCAGCTCGTGCGAAACCACCTCCGCGTGCCACCAGGCGGGTGCCTTGGTCTCGTCCTCGGCCGCAGCGTCGATCATGGTCTGTGAGATGGCGGTGTAGGCGCGCACCCACGCCGCCTGGGTCTCCGGCCCCCATGTGCGTTCCGCGTACCGGGACAGTGCCCCGATCAGGGCCTCTCCCACCGCCGGGTAGTGGGCGGCCATCGTGCCGTACTTGCGGTGCCCGGTTCCGAGCCGGCGCAGGTAGGGAGCCAGCACCGCCGGGTCGTCGATGTGCTCGGCGGCGGTCAGCAGTGCCTTCAGCAGCCGGTCGCGCTGTACGTCCATGGCCGCGGGGAACATGCCCCGGACCTCCGGGTGCCCCGTGAACACCAGGGCGTAGAAGTACGAGGTCACCCTGTCGGCGACGGGTGCGATCTCGGTGAGGGTCCGGCGGATGAGCACGGCGTCCGGGGAGGGCTCGATCGCCCCGCCGCCCGAAGGTATCCGGCCCGTTGGTCTTGCCGATCTGGTGGGCGCAGCGTCCATGCGGTGCCTCGCTTCGAGCATCTCGGTCGGGTCTGCACGCGCCACGGCCTCGAATCCGTGGTTCCGGGGTTCACAGCGTGCCAGCCGACCGAGAGCGCGGCGGAGGAATGGGGAAAACCGCGTTCCGGGCCTCCTTTCCCCTTAAGATGCATCGCCTCCGGGGCGCGTCGTCCCGAGGAGCCGGTAGGCCTCGCGCAGGTCCCTGCCCTCGTAGACGTGGGTCGCCCGACGGGCCAGATGGGGCCGTGCGTTCACCGCCACCGATCGCGGGACCGCTTCGAAGAGGACCGCGTCGGTCATGGAATCCCCGTAGGCGACGCAATCGGCCCGGGTCACCCCGAACCGCTCGCAGAGCCGGTCGGCAACGTCCACCTTGGCCTCGGGGGTCAGGATCCCCGTCACGTCGACGGGCCGGGTGAAGGGCACTTCCGGGAAGACCGATCCATGGGCGGCGTGCGCGCCCCACTCCAGCAGCAGTTCCACGAAGAACGAGGGCGACAGCGAAATCACCGCGCAGAGGTCACCGCGTTCCGCGATCTCCTGCCAGAGCTCCCGGATCCCCGACAGCCACGGGGACCCGTCGAAGGCCGCGCGGACATGGGCGGGCGTCAGGTCCGCCCACAGGGCATGGGCGGCAACCGAGAACTCCTGCGGACCGATCTCGCGTGCCCCGAAGGCCCGCTCCAGCTCGGCGATCTCGGCCGACCTCCCGAGCTGGCGGGAGATCTCGACCGGTGCGGCCGATCCGTACATCAGTGTTCCGTCGAGATCGAAAAGGTGAAGCACCGTCATGGTCGTCGAGGCTAGCCGTTCGGTTCCCGCACCGGCTACCGCCGGGAGTCACCCTCTGTGAAAAGCAGATCCTGCCGCGGCGCGGGCGAATGTTTCACGTGAAACAGACCCTGGTTTCACGTGAAACAGGGCCGATGTTTCACGTGAAACATCGGCCCACCCGTCTCCTGAATCCCCTGGACTCCCCCCGAGTCGGTGATCCACTCTGGGCCGGTGACACCACGACTCCTCACCGACCTGCCCATCCGTGCGCTCACCCCGAACGATCTCCGTCATTGCGCCGACCTGTCCGAGGACCGCGGCTGGCCCCGCGAAGACCACAAATGGGGGCTGCTCCTCGCCGCCGGCAACGGCTACGGCATCGACGCCCCCGACGGCCGCGGACTCGCCGCCGCCTGTGTCGTCACCCGCTACGGAGACACCCCGGCCAAGCCGGACCTCGCCGCGATCGGAATGGTGCTCGTCGCCGACCGGTACGCCCGCAAGGGCCTCGGGCGCCGGCTGATGGCCCACGTGTGCGACGACGTCCTCGCCGGTGTCCCGCTCACCCTGCACGCCACCCCCAACGGTCGCCCGCTCTACGAGGAGCTCGGTTTCGACACCACCGGACGGGCGGAGATGGTCCGGGGATCCTTCCGTCCCGAAGTCGGCGAGCACACCGCCGTCCCCGTCAGGCCCGCCGCGGCCGAGGACCTCGCACCGATCGTCCGTCTGGACACCGAGGTGTTCGGCACCGACCGGACCCACATGATCGCGCGGCTGCCCGCCTTCGCCGACAAGGTGCTCGTCGCCGAGGACGGCTCCGGCGGCCTCATCGGCTACGCCGCCCTCTGGCCCAACATGGACAGCCATGTCATCGGCCCGCTGATCGCCCGCGACACCGCCACCGCCCGGGCCCTGGTCACCGCGCTGGCGGCCACCACCGAACGGCCCCTGCGTACGGACGTCGACGTACGCCACGAGGAACTCCTCGCCTGGCTCAAGGAGCGCGGTCTGGAGTCCCTGGCCTTCAACGCCGTCATGACCCGGAACATCCCCGGCCTCCCCGGTGACTGGACCCGCCGCTGGGCACCCCTCACCGTCGCCGCGGGCTGACAGAGAAAGGCCTCCACCATGACCGAAGACCCCGAACTGACGATCCGACCCGCCAGCGAGGAGGACCTGCCCTCCATCGTCGCCATGCTCGCCGACGACCCGCTGGGCGCCACCCGGGAATCCCCGGAGGACCTGACCCCCTACGTCGCGGCCCTCAAGCGGCTGGCCGACGACCCCAACCAGCACGTCGTCGTCGCCGTCCGCGGCGAGCGCGTCGTGGGCACCCTCCAGCTGACGATCGTCCCCGGCCTGTCCCGCAAGGGCTCCACGCGCGCCATCATCGAAGGGGTGCGGGTCCACGCGGACGAACGCGGCAGCGGCCTCGGCACCCGGTTCATCGAATGGGCCGTCGAGCGGTCCCGGCAGGAGAACTGCCAACTCGTCCAGCTCACCTCGGACGTGACGCGCACCGACGCGCACCGGTTCTACGAGCGGCTCGGCTTCACGGCCTCCCACGTGGGGTTCAAGCTCCAGCTCTGACCGGCTCCGGCAAAGGCCGGGCCGCTGTCGGCGGCCCGGCCTACGATCGGGAGGATGAGCACCGGCCTCCCCCTCGTCACCACCGCGGAACGTCGCCACCGGCTGGGCCGCCGCCATCGACTGGCTCCTTCGGCCCGTGCCGCCACCCCGGACCAGGCGGCGGACGCCGTCGTCGCCCTGCACGCCACCGACGCCGCCACCGTCCACCTCTCCGCCCGCGCCCGCCTCACGGAAGGCGGACCCGCCGCGATCGAGGCGGCCCTGTACGAGGACGTCAGTCTCGTCCGGCTGCTGAGCATGAGGAACACCCTGTTCGCCGTCTCCACCGAACTCGCCCCCTACGTGGACGCGTCCTGCGCCCGGAGCATCGCGGCGAAGGAACGCCGGACCCTCCTCAAGCACCTCGCCGAGGACGGCCAGGGCCTCGACGCCGATTGGCTGGCCAGGACCGAGACCGCCGCCCTCGACGCCCTGGACACCCTGGGGCCCTCGACCGGCAGCCAGCTCTCCGCCGCCGTCCCCGCCCTCCGGCAGAAGATCACCATCAGCCGGGGCAAGAAGTACGAGGCCGAGACCGGGGTCGCCACCCGGGTGATCCGCGTGCTGGCCGCCGACGGCCGGATCCGCCGTGACCGGCCCCGCGGATCCTGGACCTCCAGCCAGTTCCGCTGGGTGCACTCCCAGCCCTGGCCCGCCCTGCCCGCCGCCGAGGCCCGTGCCGAACTCGCCCGCCGCTGGCTGCACGCCTACGGGCCGGCCACCGAGGCCGACCTCAAGTGGTGGACCGGCTGGACCCTCACCGACGTCCGCAAGGCCCTGGCCACCGTGGCACCCGAGCAGGTCCGCCTGGACGACGGGGCCACGGCGCTCGTCCTCCCCGGCGACACCGCGGCCGAGCCCGCGCCGGAGGCCTGGGCCGCGCTCCTGCCCGGTCTCGACCCCAGCGGCATGGGGTGGGCCGACCGGAGCTTCCACCTCGACCCCGCGCACCGCCCCGCCCTGTTCGACTACGCGGGCAACATCGGCCCGACCGTGTGGTGGAACGGGGAGATCGTCGGCGGCTGGGCCCAGCGGGCGGACGGGGAGATCGTCTGGCGGCTGCTGGCCGACCCCGGGCGGGAGGCCTCGGAGGCGATCACGGCCGAGGCCGCCCGGCTCGCCGAGTGGGTGGGCGACGCCCGCGTCACTCCGCGGTTCCGCACCCCGCTGGAGCGCGAACTCACCGCCTGACCACGTCAGCCGATGCCGCGCCAGCCCTGCGGGTCCACCCCTCCGGGCACCGGGGCCTCGGGGTCGTAGGGCTCTCGCGTGAACACGAACGACCCGAGGTCGAGGTGGCCCGGCGTACCGTCGTCCCGCCGGACGGCACGCAGGGTCTCCCCCGCGTAATAGCCGGTCAGGCCCGTCCAGCTGCCGTCCGGTTCAGCGCGGAACCGGGCCGCGCGGCCGGTCACACCGGCCGGGCCCAGCTCCAGCGAGCCGTCCGCGCGCAGCCTCAGCACGTGCGCGGCGGTTCCCCAGTACCAGATTCCGGTCAGCTCCAGCGGCACCCGGTCGTCCTCCCGGAACGGCCGCCACGGCTCGGGGAAGCGCGGCTCCGCCTCCGCCACGATTCCGATCAGGTCCGTGGCCACCGTCGAAGCGGGCACCCCCGAGGTGCAGTTGGCCAGGACGACTGCCGTCAGGTCCTCCTCCTCGCTCAGCCACAGCCCCGCCACGAATCCCGGCAGGGAACCGCCGTGGCCGACGAGCCGACGACCGTCGCAGACGTTCAGCTGGAGGCCCAGCCCGTAGCCGGCGTCGGCGCTGCCGGGGGCGGCGGGAGCGGCAGCGGCGCGCATCTCCCGTACGCTCTCCGCGCTCAGCACCCGCTCGTCACCCCGCAGCAGGAACGCGGCGAACCGCGTGAGGTCCCCGGTCGTGGACCACAGCTGCCCGGCCGCGGCCATCACCCCGAGGTCCTCGGCGGGCTCGGGCATCATCAGGTCCGCCCACGGATGCACCGCCCAGCCGCCCGCGTGCGGGGTGCGCGGTTCGCCGCTCGTCCGGTCCAGCCCCAACGGCTCCAGCACCTCGGTGCGCAGCACCTGCTCCCACGGCTTCCCCCGGAGTGCCTCGACGAGGGAACCCAGCAGCGTGTAACCGGGGTTCGAGTAGTGGTGGACGCGTCCGGGAGCGTGCTTGAAGGGCTCCTCACCGAGCACCTCGGCCAGCCCGGGCCGCAGTTCGGCAGAGGAACGCTCCCACCACTGGCCCGGGGTCTCGGCCGCCAGTCCGCTCGTGTGGGCGAGCAGTTGGGCCACGGTCACCTCGTCGGCACCGGTACCGGGCAGGTGCCGCCCCAGCGGGTCCGAGAGGTCCAGCAGGCCCTCGTCGCGCAGCCGCATCACCAGAACGGCCGTGAAGGTCTTGGTGATCGACCCGATCCGGTACTGCACGTCCCCGTCCGGACCGTGGCCCTCGACCGAGGTCCGGGAGCCCTCCCAGACCACCTCCCCACCCCGCGAGACGGCAGCCACCAGGGACGGCGAGCGTCCCTCGCTCTGCGCGACGGCGAGCCGGTGCCTCAGCACGCGCCGGGTGGAGGGGAGCAGTTCCAGATCTTCAGCAAGGGCGTCCATGGCCGGATGCTACGTGTTGGCCATGTCCACGAACCGCGAATAATGGCCTTGGAAGGCCACCGTGATGGTGGCCGTCGGGCCGTTACGGTGCTTGGCCACGATCAGGTCCGCCTCGCCCGCGCGCGGGGACTCCTTCTCGTACGCGTCCTCGCGGTGCAGCAGGATCACCATGTCGGCGTCCTGCTCGATGGAACCCGATTCACGCAGGTCGGAGACCATCGGCTTCTTGTCGGTGCGCTGTTCGGGACCACGGTTCAGCTGGGACAGCGCGATCACCGGCACCTCCAGCTCCTTGGCCAGCAGCTTGAGGTTTCGGGACATGTCCGAGACCTCCTGCTGGCGGCTCTCGGGCCGGCGCGAGCCACCCGACTGCATCAGCTGGAGGTAGTCGATGACGACGAGGGAGAGGTCGTTGCGCTGCTTGAGCCGACGGCACTTGGCCCGGATCTCCATCATCGACAGGTTGGGCGAGTCGTCGATGTACAACGGGGCGGCCGAGACGTCGGGCATCCGCCGGGCGAGCCGGGTCCAGTCGTCGTCGGTCATGGTGCCCGAGCGCATGTGGTGCAGCGCCACCCGGGCCTCCGCCGAGAGCAGACGCATCGCGATCTCGTTGCGGCCCATTTCGAGGGAGAAGATGACGCTCGGCAGGTTGCTCTTGATGGAGCAGGCCCGCGCGAAGTCCAGCGCGAGCGTCGACTTGCCCATGGCGGGACGCGCGGCGATGACGATCATCTGGCCCGGGTGCAGGCCGTTGGTCAGGGAGTCCAGGTCGGTGAAGCCCGTGGGCACCCCGGACATCTGGCCGGAGCGCGAGCCGATCGCCTCGATCTCGTCGAGCGCGCCCTCCATGATGTCGCCGAGCGGGAGGTAGTCCTCGGAGGTCCGCTGCTCGGTGACGGCGTAGATCTCGGCCTGGGCGCTGTTGACGATCTCGTCGACGTCGCCGTCCGCCGCGTATCCCATCTGCGTGATCTTCGTGCCGGCAGCGACCAGGCGGCGCAGGACGGCTCGCTCGTGGACGATCTCGGCGTAGTACTCGGCGTTCGCCGCGGTCGGCACGGACTGCACCAGGGTGTGCAGGTACGAGGCCCCGCCGACCTTGCTGATCTCTCCGCGCCGGGTGAGCTCCGCGCCGACCGTGATGGGGTCGGCCGGCTCGCCCTTGGCGTACAGGTCGAGGATGGCCTGGTAGATCGTCTCGTGCGAAGGACGGTAGAAGTCGTGGCCCTTGAGGACCTCGACCACGTCGGCGATCGCGTCCTTGGAGAGCAGCATGCCGCCGAGCACCGACTGCTCGGCGTCGAGGTCCTGCGGGGGGACGCGCTCGAAGCCGCCCCCGCCACCGTCCCAGGAGCCGCCCTCGCGGCCCCGGTCCTGCTGTTCGTCCCCGCGGCCGCGGCCCTCGGCGTTCCGGCGCGTACGGGCGGGCAGACGGTCACTGGGACCGCTGTCGGCCCAGGGGTCGTCCATGGGCTCGGGCATGCTCACCGGGCCGCCTCCTCCCGTCCGCAACGCGGACCTCGCCGTGTCACTCTTTCTACGACACGGCTCTGACATTTGGGACACCCGGATCGGCGTTCGGCGCGTCGGGCAACGCACAACGGTAGGGCCGCGGGCGACGTCAGCCAATCTTGTTATCCACAGGCTGTGTGGATGAGATGTGGACGACGGAGCCAATGCTGTGGGTAACTCACGCGAAGCTGTGCACGGACCGGGGGACGACACTGTGGACAAAATCACCTGACCCACCCCACCACCCTATCTGACCTGCAGTTTCTCCTTCCGCAGGCTGTGGGGAAGAAAATTCTTGGCCACTGTCTCAAGATCGCCTCCAACGGGGTGGGAAGAACGCCCAAGTCAGCGCATTGGTAAGGATCCAAATACCCTTGCATCCATTACCTGTGGAAGATTAGATTGAGCGCATGACACAGGCCCCCACCGCTGAGAAGGCTGCCCCGAGACGGCACGACCGCGAGATCCTCGCCCTCGCCGTCCCGGCCTTCGGCGCGCTCGTCGCCGAACCCCTCTTCGTGATGGCCGACAGCGCCATCGTGGGACACCTCGGCACCCCCCAGCTGGCCGGCCTCGGCATCGCGGCCGCACTGCTCACCACGGCGGTGAGCGTCTTCGTCTTCCTCGCCTACGCCACCACCGCGGCCGTGGCCCGCAGGGTCGGAGCGGGCGACCTCCGGGCCGCCATCCGGCAGGGCATGGACGGCATCTGGCTCGCCCTGCTGCTCGGCGGGGCCGTCGTCGCCGCGGTCCTGCCCGGCGCGCCCTGGCTCGTCTCGCTCTTCGGCGCCTCGGACACCGTCGCCCCGTACGCAGAAACGTATCTGCGCATATCCGCGCTCGGGATCCCCGCCATGCTCGTGGTGCTGGCGGCCACCGGCGTCATACGCGGCCTCCAGGACACCCGTACGCCCCTCTACGTGGCGATCGGCGGTTTCGCCCTCAACGGAGCCCTGAACGTGGCCCTGGTCTACGGCGCGGGCCTCGGCATCGCCGGCTCCGCGTGGGGCACCGTCGCCGCCCAGTGCGCCATGGCCGCCGCCTACCTCGTCGTGGTCGTCCGGGGCGCCCGCCGCCACCGGGCCTCACTGCGCCCCGACCCGGCCGGCATCCGCGCCTGTGCCCAGGCAGGCGTTCCGCTGCTGGTCCGCACCCTGTCCCTGCGCGCCATCCTGATGATCGCGACTGCCGTGGCGGCGCGGCTGGGGGACGCCGACATCGCCGCCCACCAGATCCTGCTGTCCCTGTGGAGCCTGCTCGCCTTCGCCCTGGACGCCATCGCGATCGCCGGGCAGGCCATCATCGGCCGCCACCTGGGCGCCGGGGACAGCGCGGGCGCCAAGGCCGTGTGCCGCCGCATGGTCCAGTGGGGCATCGGCGCGGGCCTCGTGCTGGGCCTGCTGGTCGTCCTGGCCCGCCCGGTGTTCATCCCGCTCTTCACCGGCGACCCCGCCGTCGAGGACGCCCTGCTGCCCGGCCTGCTCGTCGTGGCGCTGGCCCAGCCGGTCTGCGGGATCGTCTTCGTCCTCGACGGCGTGCTGATGGGCGCCGGTGACGGCCGCTACCTCGCCGGGGCGATGCTGCTGACCCTCGCCGTCTTCGCGCCCGCCGCCCTGCTCGTCCCGGCCCTCGGTGGGGGCCTGACCGCCCTCTGGTGGGCCATGACCCTGATGATGCTGGTCCGGATGGTCACCCTCCAGCTGCGCGCCCGCTCCGGCAGGTGGCTGGTCACCGGAGCCGCCCGCTGACCGGAGGGCACGGCTCGTTTCACGTGAAACATCGCTGTGGAGCCACCCGGACATGACGAAGGGCCGCACCCCGGAGGGTGCGGCCCTTCATTCGCTGCCTCAGGCGGCGACGACCTCGACGCCCACGTTCGCGACGACCTCGGCGTGCAGACGCACGGAGACCTGGTACGAACCGAGGGTCTTGATCGGGGAGCCCAGCTCCACGCGACGCTTGTCGACCTTCGGGCCACCGGACGCCTCGATCGCCGTGGCGATGTCGGCCGGGGTGACGGAACCGAAGAGACGGCCGGCGTCACCCGCGCGGGTGGCCAGACGGACCTTCACGCCCTCGAGCTTGGCCTTGACCTCGTTGGCCTGCTCGATGGTCGCGATCTCGTGGATCTTGCGGGCGCGGCGGATCTGCGCCACGTCCTTCTCGCCACCCTTGGTCCAGCGAATCGCGAAGTTCCGCGGGACCAGGTAGTTGCGAGCGTAACCGTCCTTGACGTCGACGACATCGCCGGCGGCACCGAGGCCAGAAACCTCGTGGGTCAGGATGATCTTCATTAGTCGGTCACCCTTTCCTTATCGCGCGGTGGACGTGTAGGGCAGCAGCGCCATCTCACGGCTGTTCTTCACGGCCGTGGCGACGTCACGCTGGTGCTGCGTGCAGTTGCCGGTAACGCGGCGGGCACGGATCTTGCCGCGGTCGGAAATGAACTTCCGCAGCATGTTCGTGTCCTTGTAGTCCACGTACGCGGTCTTGTCCTTGCAGAATGCGCAGACCTTCTTCTTAGGCTTGCGCACAGGCGGCTTCGCCATTGTGTCTCTCCTGTGTGATCAAGAAGTGGGGATGGAGCTGCCCTTAGAAGGGCGGCTCGTCCGAGTAGCCACCGCCGGAGCCGCCGGAGCTTCCGCCCCAGCCGCCCCCGCCGCCGCCCTGCTGCTGGCCACCGGCCGGCGCGCTGGACGCCCACGGGTCGTCGGAGGGAGCTCCGCCGCCCTGCGGGGCGCCACCGCTGGGGGCTCCGCCCCAGCCGCCGCCACCCTGCTGCTGACCGCCGCCGCCGTATCCACCCTGGCCACCGCGACCGGTGGTCTTGGCGACCTTGGCCGTGGCGTTCTTCAGGCTGGGGCCGACTTCCTCGACGTCCAGCTCGTAGACCGTGCGCTTGACACCCTCACGGTCCTCGTACGACCGCTGCTTCAGCCGGCCCTGCACGATGACGCGCATGCCCCGCTGAAGGGACTCGGCGACGTTCTCGGCCGCCTGCCGCCACACCGAGCAGGTCAGGAACAGGCTCTCGCCGTCCTTCCACTCGTTGGTCTGACGGTCGAAGGTGCGGGGGGTGGACGCGACACGGAACTTCGCGACCGCCGCACCCGAGGGGGTGAAGCGCAGCTCGGGGTCGTCGACGAGATTGCCGACGACCGTGATGACGGTCTCGCCTGCCATGGATGAACCTCTCGGCGGGGATTGCTGCTGGGCTGCTGTGCTACTCGGTCCCGATTACCGCTGAACCGAAGTTCAGTGGGTCTCGGGGCGAAGGACCTTGGTCCGGAGAACCGACTCGTTCAGGTTCATCTGGCGGTCGAGCTCCTTGACGACCGCAGGCTCGGCCTGCAGGTCGAGGACCGAGTAGATGCCCTCGGGCTTCTTCTTGATCTCGTAAG
This sequence comes from Streptomyces sp. NPDC004667, assembly GCF_040609475.1. Classification (NCBI taxonomy): domain Bacteria; kingdom Bacillati; phylum Actinomycetota; class Actinomycetes; order Kitasatosporales; family Streptomycetaceae; genus Streptomyces; species Streptomyces sp. NPDC004667. Next base: position 140,941 of record NZ_JBEXKC010000008.1, read on the forward strand.
CGAGACGACGACGGCCCCAGGTGTCGACCTTCTCGACCTTTCCGTTGCCCTCACGGACGACGGAGAGGAAGTTCTCGATCAGGGGGGCGACAGCGCGCTCCTCCAGATCGGGGTCGAGGATGACCATCACTTCGTAGTGACGCATGTGGAACCCACCTCCTTTGGACTCAGCGGCCACGGTCGTTCCGTGGCAGGAGGGTCGTGATGCGTGCCGCACGGCGTCCGAGAGCAGACACCGCGCAGACCGTACAGACTACCCCGTCGACTCCTTCCGGTTGAAATCCGGCAGGAGAGGGCCACAATCTGTAAGCACCGGGTGTGCTCGGTGCTATGCCCTCCGGCGCCGCCGGGGGCGGCCCCGCAGCACCGCTCTGCTGCAGCCAGGAGGTGCCTTCCGATGGCACAGGCAATGCGACGCCAGTCCTCCCAGTCGATCTCCCTCCTCTCGACCGACGGCAAGCCCCACCCGCTCCAGGACACCCTGGTGGCGGTCACCCTGATCCTCGGCGCCGTGGCGTTCGTCACTGCGTTCTTCGACAATCTGCACCTGCTCACCTCCTGGACCGGGCTGGTCGGGATCGTGACCGGGCTGTACGGACAGTTCATCTCCGCCACGACACGCGAGCGCTTCGCACTGATCATCGGCCTTGGCGCGTCTGCCATCGGCTTCTTCCTCGGCATGGCCCACGGGGGCCTCTTCGGCGGCTGGATCGGCTGACCGGGGGACCTCCGCGACGGGGCGCCGGCCACACGCCGGCCCGGGCTACGGCCCGTCCCCCAGATGGGTGGCGCCCCTGTCGCAGTAGGCTTCGCGCCATAGCCAGCGAAGCCGCCGGAGGAGACACCCCGCATGAGCCTGTCCCTGAGCACCATCAGCCGAGAGCAGCATCTGGCCTACCTCCAGAGCCTGCCCTCGGCTAGCCACTGCCAGGTCCCGGCATGGGCCGACGTCAAGAACGAGTGGCGCTCGGAGAACCTCGGATGGTTCGACAAGTCCGGTGAACTCGTCGGTGCCGCGCTGGTGTTGTACCGCCAGCTGCCCAAGGTGAAGCGGTACCTCGCGTACCTCCCCGAGGGCCCGGTCATCAACTGGTACGCACCGAATCTGGAGGAATGGCTCCAGCCGATGCTGGCGCACCTGAAGAACCAGGGCGCCTTCACGGTGAAGATGGGCCCTCCGGTCGTCATCCGCCGTTGGAACTCCGCCGCCATCAAGGCCGGAATCCAGGACCCGGACGTCAAGCGCCTGCGTGACGTGGAGGCCTCGGTCATCGAGCCCCGCGCCTTCGAGGTGTCCGACAAGCTGCGCCGCATGGGCTGGCAGCAGGCCGAGGACGGCGGCGCCGGCTTCGGTGACGTCCAGCCCCGCTACGTCTTCCAGGTGCCGCTGGCGAACCGTTCGCTGGACGATGTCCTCAAGGGCTTCAACCAGCTGTGGCGCCGCAACATCAAGAAGGCCGAGAAGGCCGGCGTCGAGGTCGTCCAGGGCGGCTACGAGGACCTGCCGACCTGGCAGTACCTCTACGAGATCACCGCCGAGCGCGACAAGTTCCGCCCGCGCCCGCTCAGTTACTTCCAGCGCCAGTGGACGGCCCTCAACTCCGAGGACCCCAACCGGATGCGCCTGTACATCGCCAAGCACGAGGGGGAGCCGCTGGCCGCCGCCACGATGCTCACCGTCGGCCAGCACGTCTGGTACTCGTACGGCGCCTCCGCCAACCACAAGCGCGAGGTCCGCCCCTCGAACGCGATGCAGTGGCGCATGCTGCGCGACTCGTACGCGCTCGGCGCGAGCATCTACGACCTGCGCGGCATCAGCGACACGCTGGACGAGAACGACCACCTGTTCGGCCTGATCCAGTTCAAGGTCGGCACGGGCGGCGAGGCCGTCGAGTACGTCGGCGAGTGGGACTTCCCGCTCAACAAGATGCTGCACAAGGCGCTCGACATCTACATGTCGCGCCGCTGACCCCGCCGCATCCACACACCGCACCGCTGCACCACGCAGCTTTCCAGAGAGGCTCCGGACGGGCATGGCGCTCACGCTCTACGTCGACACCGCGCGCTGGCGTGCGCACCAGAAGCAGATCACCGATCAGTTCCCCGGGCTGATCCCCGTCTGCAAGGGCAACGGCTACGGCTTCGGCCACGAGCGGCTGTGCGAGGAGGCGACCCGCATGGGCGCCGACATCCTGGCCGTCGGAACGACGTACGAGGCCGCCAGCATCAAGGACCACTTCGGTGGCGACCTGCTCGTCCTCACCCCGTTCCGGCGGGGTGAGGAGCCCGTACCGCTGCCGGACCGGGTGATCCGTTCGGTCTCCTCGGTGGACGGGGTCCGCGGTCTGGTCGGCGCCCGCGTGGTCATCGAGTGCATGAGCTCGATGCGCCGCCACGGCATCTCCGAGCAGGACCTGGGACTGCTGCAGTCGGCGATCGAGGACGTCCGGCTGGAGGGCTTCGCCCTGCACCTGCCCCTGGACCGCCCCGACGGCTCGGACGCCGTCGAGGAGGTCATCGGCTGGATGGACCGGCTGCGCGCGGCCCGGCTGCCGCTGCACACCATGTTCGTCAGCCACCTGCGGGCCGAGGAGCTGGGGCGGCTCCAGCAGCAGTTCCCGCAGACCCGCTTCCGGGCCCGGATCGGCACCCGGCTGTGGCTGGGCGACCACGAGGCGACCCAGTACCGAGGCGCGGTCCTGGACGTCACGCGGGTGGCCAAGGGCGACCGGTTCGGCTACCGGCAGCAGAAGGCCGCCTCCGACGGCTGGCTGGTCGTGGTCGCGGGCGGCACCTCGCACGGGGTGGGCCTGGAGGCCCCCAAGGCCCTGCACGGGATGATGCCGCGCGCCAAGGGCGTCGCCCGGGCCGGCCTGGCCACCGTCAACCGGAACCTTTCGCCCTTCGTGTGGGCGGGCAAGCAGCGCTGGTTCGCCGAGCCCCCGCACATGCAGGTGTCGATCCTGTTCGTGCCCTCGGACGCGACCGAGCCGAAGGTCGGCGACGAGCTGGTGGCGCACCTGCGGCACACCACCACGCAGTTCGACCGGGCGATCGACGCCTGATCCGCACCGGACGGTCCGGCCGGTGCGGCCGGACCGCTCAGTGCCCGGGGTCCGTGCCCCAGTCGACCCGCTGTCCCTCGGAAGGCGTCGCGTACTGCGGCGCCTTCGCCCTGTCCGAGAGCACGAACGCGTCCTCGGCTCCGTCCAGGACGCCTCCGGAGGGGTCGTCCGAGCCGTCGCGCCGTACGACGTCCCGCTCGGGCAGCAGGATGTCCCGTACGACGACGGCGCACAGGTAGACCGTGGCCAGCAGGTGGGCGACGATCGCCAGCTGGTACCCCTCCACCGGCAGGCCCTGGTGCTTGTCCCCGCTGGTCGTGTAGGCCAGGTAGAACCAGATCCCGAGGAAGTACACGATCTCGCCGGCCTGCCAGATCAGGAAGTCCCGCCAGCGCGGCCGGGCCAGCGCGGCGAGCGGGATCAGCCACAGCACGTACTGCGGCGAGTAGACCTTGTTGGCCAGGACGAAGGCCGCGACGACCAGGAAGGCCAGCTGGGCGAAGCGGGGCCGCCTGGGGGCCGTCAGGGTGAGCAGCCCGATCGCCAGGCAGAGCAGCAGGGTCAGCCCGGTCGCGTAGGTGTTGGCCCCCTCCAGCGGGTTTCCGGTGCGCTGGGAGATCAGCAGCCACACGGAGCCGAAGTCGATGGGCCGTTCCTGGCTGAAGACGTAGAACCGCTTCCAGCCGTCCCAGGCGAAGTACATGACGGGGGCGTTCACCACGAGCCAGGAGACGGCCGCGCCCAGGACGGTGGCTCCGAAGGCGCGCCACTTGCCGGCGCGCCAGCACAGGACGAACAGCGCCCCGAGCAGCAGCACCGGATAGAGCTTGGCCGCGGTCGCCAGGCCGATGAGGACACCGGCGAGCAACGGACGGCTGCGCGACCACATCAGCATCGCGACGGCGGCCAGGGCGACGGCCGGCAGGTCCCAGTTGACGGTCGCGTTGAGGGCGAGCGCCGGGGCCAGGGCGACGAGCAGGGCGTCCCAGGGACGGCGGCGGTGGGTGCGGGCGACGCAGACGGCGATCACCGCCGCACAGGCCATCAGCATGCCGGCGTTGACCATCCAGTACATCTGCTCGCGGTGCTGGACGGCTCCCGACGAGGGCGTCAGCCACGCGGCGACCTGCATGAAGGCACCGGTGAGCACCGGGTACTCCAGGTACTGCATGCCGCCGTACTTCGGGTCGACCGCGACGTCGGGGAAGCGGTCGAAGTAGGGCACGAGGCCGTCGGCGAAGCCGCGGGCCGAGTACAGGTGCGGGATGTCGGAGTAGCAGGCGTGCGTGTACTGCGAGCCCGCTCCCCGGAACCACGCCCAGTCGTAGCAGGGCAGCTTCTGCGCCATGCCGAGCGCGAACATGCCGATGACGACGAGGACCACCACGCGGACCGGTCCCAGCCAGTGGCCGCCGATCCGTGCGCGGCGGCCGATGGGGCCGCCGATGAGCTCGCTGCCGGCGGCGGCGACCTCGTCCTGCTGGGTGGGCAGTACGGGACGGTCCTCGTGCACCTTGGTCATGCGCTCATCCTGCCGTACCGGGCCGGACGCGCGGGAGGGCCGCCGCACGGGGTGCGACGGCCCTCCCGGGTGGAGGCGGATGCGGGATCAGCCTCCGCCACCGATGGTGGCGCCCCAGTTGGTCACTCCACCGGGCCGGCCGGGCCGGCCCGTGGTGGGCGTCGTGGGCTGTCCGGTGGTGCCGCCGGCGGGGAGGCCGCCGGCGTTGCCGCCGTTGCCGTTCCCGCCGTTGCCCGTGCCGGCGGCCGTCTGCGGGTCGCAGTAGAGCTTCCACGGCTTGCAGGACGGCTTGCCGCCGTCGGACGGCGACGGGGAGACCATCGACGGCGAGGGCGACGCGGACGTCGAGGGCGAGGTCGAGGGCGAGGGAGCCGCAGGCGGCGTGGGCGTCGGGGCGCCGGCCGCGTCCGCGACGACGCCGATGTCCTCGGCCTCCGGGAAGTCCTTGGACGGGGTGCCCTTGAGGGCCTCGCGCATGTACTCGGTCCAGATCACGGCCGGGATGTCACCACCGTGGATGGAGTCGACCCCGCCCACGTGGTTCATGGACAGCAGCTTGCGGTCCTTGCCCTTGGCGTTCGGGTCGTTGCGGAAGAGCGTCACCGAGGTGGACAGCTGCGGGGTGTAGCCGACGAACCAGGCCGACTTGTTCTGGTCGGTGGTACCGGTCTTGCCGGCGGCCGGCCTGCCGAGCTTCTTCGCCTTGGTGCCGGTGCCGTTCTCGACGACGTTCTGGAGCACCTTGGTGATGTTGTTCGCGACGGCGTCGTCCATGGCGCGGGCCTCCTTGGGAGGCCCGAAGCCGGGCAGGGTCTTGCCGTCCTTCTGGACCGTCTGCACCGAGTAGGGCTCGCGGTGCGTGCCGGACGCGGCGAAGGTGGCGTACGAGTCGGCCATCCGGATGGCGCTGGGGGTCGAGGTGCCCAGGGCGAAGGAGGCGTTGTCGTTCTCGTCCATCGACTCCTCCAGGATGCCGGTGGACTTCGCGACGGAGCGGACCTTGCTGTGGCCGACGTCGAAGACGAGCTGGGCGAACGGCACGTTGATCGACTGCCGCATCGCTTCGTTGAGGGTCACGTAGCCGTGGGCCTCGGGGCTCTCGTTCTTCTGCCGGAACGGCTTGCCGTCCTTGTCGAGGAGCGGCTTGCCCTCGCGGTTGTTGATCACCGTGAGGTCGTCGGCGTTGTACTTGCTGTCGATCGAGATGCCCGAGCCCCTGGAGTTCTGGGTGCCGTACTCCAGGGCCGCGGCCAGCACGTAGGGCTTCCAGGTCGAGCCGACCGGGACGCCGGAGGTGTTGGCGTTGTTGGTGAAGTGCTTCTGGTCGAAGCCGGGACCGCCGTACAGGGCGACGATGGCGCCGGACTTCACGTCGACCGAGGCGGCGCCGAACTGCACGAACGTGTCGTACTCGGGGCGGGCCTTCTCGTCGAGGAAGTCGTTGCGGGTGTCCTCCACCGCCTTGACCAGCGCGTCCACCCGGGGCTTCTCGAAGGTGGTGCGGATCGTGTAGCCGCCGAGGGCCATCTTCTCGGCGCTGATGTCGCCGCTCTTCATGACGTACGACTTGGCGACGTCGACGAGGTAGCCGATCTGGCCGGTCAGACCGCGGCCCTGCGCCAGGTCGACGCGCTCGGGGAAGTCCTTGTACTTGTCCCGCTCGGACTGTTCCATCCGCCCGACCGCGACCTCCCGGTCGAGGACCCAGGCCCAGCGGCCGCGGGCGCGCTTCTCGTTGGCCTCGGGGGTCGCCGCGGATCCGACGCCGCCGTCCGGGTTGTAGAGGTTGGGGCCCTTGAGCATGGAGGCGAGGAAGGCGCTCTCGGACGGGTTGAGGTCCTTGGCGTCCTTGCCGAAGTAGGCCCGAGCGGCGGCCTGGATGCCGTAGGCGTCCCGGCCGTAGTAGGCGGTGTTCAGGTAGCCGGCGAGGACGTCGTTCTTCGGCTTGGACACACCCAGCTTGATCGCGATGAAGAGCTCGGTGACCTTGCGCTTCAGGGTCTGCTCGGAGTCCAGGTACATGTTCTTCACGTACTGCTGGGTGATCGTCGAGCCGCCCTGGGTGGAACCGCCGGTGGCCATGTTGACCACGGCACGGGCGATGCCCATCGGGTCGACGCCCTTGTCCGTCTCGAAGGACTGGTTCTCCGCGGCGATCACGGCATTCCGCATAGACACGGGAATCTGGTCGATCGGTACGATCTGGCGGTTCGTGGAGCCGCCCGTCGCGACCATCTGAGTGCCGTCGGCCCACTCGAAGACGTTGTTCTGCGCCTGGGCCGCCTTGTTCGGGTCGGGCGTGCCCACGCTGGCGATTCCGATGCCGGCGCCGGCCACGATGACCGCGAAGAAGCCGAGTGCCGTGCCTCCGACCAGCTTCCAGGAGGGCACGAAACGCTTCCAGCCCTCCTTCCCGGCCCGCGGGTAGTTGATGAGCCCGCCGCCCTTGCCCCCCTTGCCACCTGGGCGGCCGCGGCCGGCGGCTCCTCGCTGGGCGGCCCGGCGGGCGTCGGACCGGTTGCCCGGCGGGGTCTGCCCGGCGGCCGGGCCGACGGACGAAGCGGTGGGCACGTTCCGCCCGGGGCCGGAGCCCCGTCCGGGGTGCGGCTGGGCAGCCCGACGGGGGGCGGCGCGGCCGCCGCCCTGGGGCTGCGGCGGTTTGCGGCGGTGCTCGCTCATCGAACGACTACTCCTCGGGCAGGCGAGTGGCCTGGAAGCGGCAGGTGATTCCGGTTCCCCCGGTGTCTTGCCGCACAGACTACGCACGGTCAAAACCCAACCAGTGCCGAAGTTCACCCCAAATCAGGCAACCTGCGTCGTACGAATTGGTGATGTGACGCCGGTCACCACGTCACCACTTGTCGCTGGAGGCGGCCCGTTCTATCGTCTGGATGTATCGAGCCGATACATCAGCTCGGCATAAACTCAGAGGCAGAGAGGAGCAGGCGGATGAGCAGGCGCTCGGGCATCCTCGAGTTCGCCGTCCTCGGCCTGCTTCGCGAATCCCCCATGCACGGGTACGAGCTGCGCAAGCGGCTCAACACCTCGCTGGGGGTCTTCAGAGCGTTCAGCTACGGGACTCTCTACCCCTGCCTCAAGACGCTGGTCGCCAACGGCTGGTTGATCGAGGAGCCGGGCAGCGCCCCGGAAGACGCCGTCGCCGCTTCACTCGCAGGGCGCCGCGCCAAGATCGTCTACCGGTTGACGGCCGCGGGTAAGCAGCACTTCGAAGAGCTCCTCTCCCACACCGGCCCGGACACCTGGGAGGACGAGTCCTTCGCCGCCCGCTTCGCCTTCTTCGGCCAGACCGAACGAGAAGTGCGGATGCGCGTGCTGGAGGGCCGCCGCAGCCGGCTGGAGGAGCGCCTGGAGAAGATGCGCGCCTCCCTCGCCCGGACACGGGAGCGCCTCGACGACTACACGCTTGAGCTGCAGCGCCACGGAATGGAATCCGTGGAGCGTGAAGTGCGCTGGCTGAACGAGCTCATCGAGAGCGAGCGGGCGGGACGGGATCAGATGCGACCCGGTCCGCCCGACGAAACTGCAAAGTGAGGCCTGCATCTCGCAGGCCTCGTTCCGAGAACAAACAGGGAGCAACCGGAATGGGTTCGGTTCGCGTAGCCATCGTCGGCGTGGGCAACTGCGCCGCCTCGCTGGTGCAGGGCGTCGAGTACTACAAGGACGCCGACCCGGCGGCCAAGGTCCCCGGTCTGATGCACGTCCAGTTCGGCGACTACCACGTGCGTGACATCGAGTTCGTCGCCGCGTTCGACGTCGACGCGAAGAAGGTCGGCCTCGACCTCTCGGACGCCATCGGCGCCAGCGAGAACAACACCATCAAGATCTGCGACGTCCCGAACGCGGGCGTGACCGTTCAGCGCGGCCACACCCTGGACGGCCTGGGCAAGTACTACCGCCTGACCATCGAGGAGTCCACCGAGGCTCCGGTCGACGTGGTCCAGATCCTCAAGGACCGTCAGGTCGACGTCCTGATCTGCTACCTCCCCGTCGGTTCCGAGGACGCGGCGAAGTTCTACGCCCAGTGCGCCATCGACGCCAAGGTCGCCTTCGTCAACGCCCTCCCGGTCTTCATCGCCGGCACCAAGGAGTGGGCGGACAAGTTCACCGAGGCCGGTGTCCCGATCGTCGGCGACGACATCAAGTCGCAGGTCGGCGCCACCATCACGCACCGCGTGATGGCCAAGCTGTTCGAGGACCGCGGTGTCCGTCTTGAGCGCACCATGCAGCTCAACGTCGGCGGCAACATGGACTTCAAGAACATGCTGGAGCGCGACCGCCTGGAGTCGAAGAAGATCTCCAAGACGCAGGCCGTCACCTCGCAGATCCCCGACCGTGAGCTCGGCGAGAAGAACGTCCACATCGGCCCGTCCGACTACGTCGCATGGCTCGACGACCGCAAGTGGGCCTACGTCCGCCTCGAAGGCCGCGCCTTCGGCGACGTCCCGCTGAACCTCGAGTACAAGCTCGAGGTGTGGGACTCCCCGAACTCCGCTGGTGTCATCATCGACGCCCTGCGCGCCGCGAAGATCGCCAAGGACCGTGGCGTCGGTGGCCCCATCCTGTCGGCCTCCAGCTACTTCATGAAGTCCCCGCCGGTGCAGTACTTCGACGACGAGGCCTACGCGAACGTCGAGAAGTTCATCAAGGGCGAGGTCGAGCGCTAGCCGAACCCCAGGGTCCTGAGGGACATCTGGTCTTCGACTGCTCTTCCGCCGAGGGTCCCCGGGCAAATGTGTCCGGGGACCCTCGGCGTGTGTGACCCTTGCCCTCATGGCTGTCGTAGGTGATCTGCGCGTACTCCTGCGCCTGAGGGACTTCCGCAACCTGCTGGCCGTACGGCTGCTCTCCCAGGCCGCCGACGGGGTCTTCCAGGTGGCGCTCGCCGCCTACGTGGTCTTCTCCCCGGAGAAGCAGACCTCACCCGCGGCCATCGCCTCGGCCATGGCCGTACTGCTGCTTCCCTACTCCGTGATCGGCCCCTTCGCCGGCGTGCTGCTGGACCGGTGGCGCCGCCGACAGGTGTTCCTCTACGGCAACCTGCTGCGGGCCCTCCTCGCCTGCGTGACCGGCCTGCTGATCGTGGTCCACGCACCCGACTGGCTGTTCTACGCGTCGGCCCTGTCGGTGACCGCCGTCAACCGCTTCGTCCTGGCCGGCCTCTCCGCCTCCCTGCCCAGGGTCGTCGGCCCCGGCCAGCTGGTCACCGCGAACGCCCTCTCTCCCACCGCCGGGACCCTGGCGGCCACCGCCGGCGGCGGGCTCGCCTTCCTCGTACGGCTGCTCGTCTCCGACTCGAACGCCCTCGTCGTCCTCCTCGGCGCCGCCCTCTACCTGTGCGCGGGCCTGACCGCCCTACGGCTGGCCATCGGCCTCCTCGGACCCGACCATCCTCCGGGCAGCGTCCATCCCTCGGTCGTCGAGGGGGTCACCCTCACGGCGCGGGGCATGGTCGACGGGCTCCGGCACCTGGCCGCCCGGCGCGAGGCCGCCCAAGCGCTCACCGCGATCACCCTGATGCGGTTCTGCTACGGGGCCCTGTTCGTGATGCTGCTCATGCTCTGCCGCTATGCCTGGTCGGACAACGAGGCCGACGGCCTGGCCCTGCTGGGCATGGCCATCGGGTTCTCCGGAGCGGGCTTCTTCGCCGCCGCCGTCGTCACCCCCTGGTTCGTCGGCCGGCTGGGCACCCGCAGATGGATGGCCCTGTGCGCCGCCGGGGCGGCCCTCCTGGTCCCCGCCCTCGGGCTGGCCTTCGCCCCCGGGCCGATGCTCGTCGCCGCGTTCGTCCTCGGACTGGCCACCCAGGGGGTCAAGATCTCCACCGACACGGTCGTCCAGTCCCAGGTGGAGGACGACTTCCGCGGGCGGGTCTTCTCCGTCTACGACGTCCTGGTCAACGTGGCCTTCGTCGGCGCGGCCGCCGTGGCCGCCCTGATGCTCCCGGCCGACGGCCGCTCCGCCGCCCTGGTCGTGAGCGTGTCCGTCCTCTACGCCCTCACGGCGCTGCTGCTCCGGCGCCGGGTCGATGTTTCACGTGAAACATGAACCGGATACCCGTAGCGGCCGGCGCCGATGTTTCACGTGAAACATCGGCGCC